>NZ_JBQCIT010000049.1:0-48766 GCF_051953455.1 Parafilimonas sp.
CAATAACTAAGCATTCGTTGCGTCCGCAGGACGAACAATGAAAGCGCTGTTGAACGGAACCTACGGTTGCCGGTGTTACATTATGGGGTTGCCGGTCTGCGATGCAAGGGTATTTGAGCAAACTATCAGGTTTGTTTTTTATGCAGTGCTGGTTAAGATTTATCTTTTGTATATTAATCGAACGGAAGTGGTTCAACTGCCCTGCGCCAAGCCGAGAACCGTTACCTGCCATTATTTCATCCGGTTGATTCAAAGAAAGAAAGGCAACGAAGAATACAGCCCGTGCTCTTCGCTTTCTCTGTAATTTTTGCAGGAATAAACTACCGCCGCCACATTAGATCAAAAGGTATTAACCTTTCAAGACCGCACAATCATTGTACGAAAGCGAACACTCAGCACCGGGAAAGGTTTTCCAACAATCTGAAAATCATATAATTTTTAAAAAGGCATAGTTATTCGTCCAAATCGGCTGGAACCAACTATGATTTAAAAGCTTCAAAACTAAAACAACGATAAGCCGATGATGAAGTTTACCGCTATCTTGCTTTTCCTTTTTTCTTTGCTCCATGCAAATGCATTTGGTCAGCATCAATTTTTAGTACTGCACCAAGCCGTTTCATCAGAAATAAACCCACAAAAGCCGGACTCGTTTTATATAAAAATGCAAAAGAGCCAATTTGCAAGTTTACGAGTAACTGAAAAAAATGTTCGGGTTTTTGTAGAAGTGTTTGATCCATCGGACAGCCTGTTCATGATTGTAGATGAAAACCAAATGGGCAACAAAGAGGTGGTTTCATTTTTTAGCAAAGCTTCTGGCAACTATAAGGTTAAGGTTATGTGGGGGTTTATCAAGCCGCTGTCCGGAAAGTATTCTATTATTTTAGATAAGCTGGAAATGAGCGGCCAAACGCCGGTACAAAAAGCAGCCCAGTTGTTTGATGGTTGGTACGAGAACGAAGCGCCAGGAGCCGCTGTTCTTGTCATGAAGAATGGCAAGGTTGTATTTAAAGGTACCAAAGGTTTAGCCAACCTGGAAGACAGAGTTCCCTTGCAAAGCAACTCAGTCTTTGAGATTGCCTCCTGTTCAAAACAATTTACCGGGCTGGCTGTGGCTATGCTGATCGACAAAGGCATGATTGGGTTAGAAGATGACATTCGGAAATATATTCCGGAGATGCCCGACTATGGACACACCATAACCATTGCCAATTTGGTCTACCACACCTCGGGAATCAGAAGTACCGACGACCTGGAATTTGCAGGGTTCACACCCGAAGACATCATTACCCTTCCTATGTGTATCAATTTCGCCGTGGCCCAACAGCATTTAAAGTTTACACCAGGAGAGCAGTATCACTATTCCAATACCAATTATAATTTGCTGGCTGAAATTGTGACCAGAGTTACAAAGCAAAGTTTTGCCAGTTGGACCAAAGAAAACATATTTGAACCGCTGGGAATGAAGGCCACTTTCTTTAAAACAGAGCCTGGCCAGGTTTATGTCAACAAGGTGCTTTGCTATAAAGGAATACAATCGGGTTTTCAGCAAAAGCAAAACAATTGGGCGGCCACAGGTGCTTCTGCCCTTTGTACCACGTTGGATGATTTGGCGAAATGGGTAAACAGCTTCGAAACGAAAAAATTAATCAACCCAAACATTGAAAAATTACTGGAGTCGAAAGGTTCCTTGAATAACGGTAGCAAAACAGCTTACTCTTTTGGCAATGAGTGGAAAGAAACCGGCGGAAAGAAACAAATCATCCATCTTGGATTGGTTATCGGATATCGCACGGCCATTGTACGATTTCCAGAAGAAAAGCTAGCTGTTGTTTATCTTTCCAACGACGACAACGATGCTACTTTCCAACGTTATTTAAAGATGAGTGACTTGTTTCTGAATGGTAATTTAAGGGAACAAAAACCCACAACGAATAATATCCCAGTAGCAGAAACAGTAGTGAAAAAAATGGAAGAGGGTGACAAGTATAGAGAAACAATCGACCTGAGCCCATACACTGGAACTTATTTTTCTGAAGAACTCTCTTGTGTGTGGGTATTAAAAACAGAGGACGGCAGACTGGTAATTAAACATCCCCGCATGCAAACGATTAAATTGAAATACTCCGGGAATGACAGTTTTGGCTTCCTGAAGTTTGATCGGGATACAGAAAATAAGATTGTTGGATTGAAAATATTAGGCGAAGGAATTGCTTTTGTAAAAAGCGCTAAGTAGATAGGCAGTCATAAACCGCCGATCAATGCTGCTGCAGTACAGGTTTCAATCATTCAAAAACAAAGTGGTTCATTGTTTTAATTATTCAGCTCCGCTTCCTATTTGTAGTCGTTCAACAATAAAATAAACGCTACCTGCATCAGGTCTTAGTTTAAAAAGAACAGCTGCCTGCTTTGCGATTGCAGTCGTTATATAATAAACGCTGCCCCTCATGTTTTGCAGTCTGTTCCATGAATGCTTTTTGACTGAGCTTAAATAATGATTAAAAATTATTTCACCAATACTGTCTGATAAGGAACACCGCTTATTATAACGGCCCGCATCCTGCTTATGCGCTACTTTAATGATGGCTTTATTAGGCTCCTTCGCAGAATGTTTACGATAATAAGTTTGTAAAGCCATATCGGTTCTTACAGCTACCCATGTGGCTTCTACCAATAAACTCCTGACATAACACCTGACTTTAAAGAAAGTGACTTTGCAGTTCCAATGATTGAAAGATTTCTTGACAAAAGCCTGAAAAGAAATGATGACTGACAATTACGAAAAAAACAACGAACTGCTAACATCGGCTTGGCAGTATGGTTGGTGAAATGCTCGCCCGATGTTTGTGTTTCTTCACTTCATCCCTGTATTAAAATTTGTAACTTTTCTTGAGCATTAAAGCCATACCTGTTTCCTGTTCACACCGCGGCCCTTGCTAAAGTTTGCATCAAGTATTAGTGTACCGGCCTATATTTCCAAACAGAACCTTTTCGGCCCCACTGTTTTATCACATCCGTCATTGGCTTATTTTTGCGGGGTGAACAACAGCATTCACCCAGAAGAAAAAGTTTCCGGCAATGGTTCATTGGAAAAAAGCAAAACCGCTATCCTGGCCATTGAATCTTCCTGCGATGAAACGTCGGCATCCGTTTGTGTTGACGGAAAGATTTTATCTAATATAATTGCCACCCAGGCCGTGCATGAACAATATGGCGGCGTTGTGCCCGAACTTGCCAGCAGGGCACATATACAAAACATTGTGCCCGTTATTGATGCTGCCCTGTCTGCTGCCAATTATCAACTGTCGGCTATTGATGCCATTGCTTTTACGCAGGCGCCGGGGTTAATCGGCAGTCTGCTGGTAGGCGCACAGTTTGCAAAATCGTTATCGCTGGCGCTGGATAAACCGCTAATTGCCGTGCACCACATGCAGGCGCATGTATTGGCCAATCTTATTGCAGAGCCCAGGCCTGCATTCCCCTTTTTGTGTTTAACTGTCAGCGGCGGGCACACACAGATTGTGCTGGCGCATTCACCTTTGCAGCTTGAAATAATTGGGGAAACCATTGATGACGCTGCAGGTGAAGCTTTTGATAAATCAGCCAAAATGCTTGGCTTGCCTTATCCCGGCGGCCCGCTCATTGATAAATATGCCAAACAGGGCAATGCCAAAGCCTTCAAATTTGCAGAGCCGCAAATTCCGGGTTTGAATTTTTCTTTCAGCGGGTTAAAAACCTCCGTACTGTATTCACTGCAAAAAGAAGTAAAAAATAATCCCGCTTTTATTGAAGAAAACCTGTACGATCTCTGCGCTTCCGTTCAATATACCATCATCCATATTTTAATGAAAAAACTGAAGAAGGCAACGGAACAAACCGGCATAAAACAGGTCTGTATTGCCGGCGGCGTTAGTGCTAACAGCGGCCTGCGCATTGCACTTAAAGAATATGGTATAAAATATAACTGGCAAACTTTTATTCCTGCTTTTGAATATTGTACCGATAACGCCGCTATGATTGCCATCACGGCTTATTATAAATATCTCGCCGGCGATTTTGCCGGATTGAGTATAAGCCCTACGGCAAGGGCCGAATGGTAAGAACTTGCGGATGAAGCCATAATTAACAGCACCGCGATCTGTGTTAACTGTTAAACAACAAACCGCCTATCTTTTCCCTTGTAACAAAATACTACATTTGCGCCCCAAAAAGATTCGCAAACAGCACAAATGAGCAACGAGAAAGAAATAAGCCGCAGGAGAACATTTGCTATTATATCGCATCCCGATGCCGGTAAAACCACATTAACCGAAAAGTTCTTGTTGTTTGGCGGCGCTATTCAAACAGCGGGCGCTGTAAAAAGCAATAAAATTAAAAAGCATGCCACGAGTGATTTTATGGAAATTGAAAGGCAGCGTGGTATTTCGGTGGCTACCAGTGTAATGACGTTTGAGTATAAAGATTTTCTCATTAATCTTTTAGATACACCCGGCCACAAAGATTTTGCGGAAGATACCTACCGTACATTAACAGCCGTTGACAGTGTAGTGCTGGTGGTTGACAGTGTGAATGGCGTGGAAGAACAAACCCGCCGCCTGATGGAAGTTTGCCGCATGCGCAAAACGCCGGTGATTGTTTTTATTAATAAGATGGACCGCGATGGTAAAAACCGTTTTGACCTCCTGGAGGAAATTGAAAAAGAACTGAAGATACAATTGCATCCGATGACCTGGCCCATCAACAGCGGTAAAGATTTTAAAGGCGTATATAACCTTGATGCCAAAAGCCTGCTGCTGTTTACGGCTAATACAAAAGCCACAGAAGATGATAGTATTGTAATTGAAGACTTAAATGATGATTTTCTGAACGATAAAGTTGGCAACAATGATGCTAACATACTGCGTGAAGATGTGGAACTCATAGATGGCGTATATGGCAAATTGAATACGGAAGATTATTTATCAGGCAGCGTGGCGCCGGTTTTCTTTGGCAGTGCCATCAACAATTTTGGGGTAAAGGAATTGCTTGATACATTTATAAAAGTTGCACCGGAACCATTAGACCGCGAAACGAGTAAGCGCATTGTAAAAGTGGATGAGCCAAAGCTCAGTGGTTTTATTTTTAAAATTCACGCCAATCTCGATCCAAGACACAGGGACAGGATTGCTTTTATGCGTGTGTGCAGCGGTAAGTTTGAACGCAACAAATATTATCATCATGTGCGGTTAGATAAGGATTTCCGTTTCAGCAATCCTTATTCTTTTATGGCACGCAGCAAGGATATTATTGAAGACGCTTATCCCGGCGATGTAATTGGTTTGTTCGATACCGGCAATTTTAAAATAGGCGATACGCTTACCGAAGGCGAAGATTTTTATTTTACCGGCATACCTTCTTTTTCACCGGAAATTTTTAAAGAACTCGTGAATAAAGACCCGATGAAAACAAAGCAATTGGAAAAAGGCATAACGCAGTTAACAGATGAAGGTGTGGCCCAGTTGTTCACACAGTTTGGCGGCAATAAAAAAATTATTGGTTGTGTGGGCGAACTGCAGTTTGAGGTAATTCAGTACCGCTTATTGAATGAGTACGGCGCAGCCTGCGAGTTTAGGGTTTTACCGTTTTACAAGGCTTGCTGGCTTACGAGCAATAACCAGAAAAAGCTGGATGAATTTCTTCGTTTTAAACAGCAAAACAGCGCGGAAGATAAAGATGGCAACCCAGTTTACCTTGCCCAGAGTGAATGGTTTTTAAATACAGAGATTACAAACAACCCTGATATTGTATTTCATTTTACAAGCGAGATACATAAATCAGCATAACTTATTTATCCTTCTTTCTTTGTACACGGGGTTTATAATAAAGCACACTGGCTTTTTCAATTGTCATTAAACCTCCGCAACCTGTTTGCTCAAGCATTTGCCCTGCCGTTTCTGCAAATGCATTTATTTTATCTTCAACATCTATTATTTCTATAACAATAGGAAGGTCCTGCGATATTTCTATAAGCTTGGCAGTATGCACCAATGAAGAAGCGCCAAAAGACATAATACCACGCAAAACAGTGCAGCCTGCAACCTGCTGCTTTTTTGCTTCAAATAAAATGGCTTCATACAATGGCTGGTGGCCAAGTTTATCTGCTTCGCCAATAAACAGGCGCAGCAGCTTTGAATCGTGCCCCGGTTCCATAATCAGAATATTAATTTAATGAATAAAATACCGGCATGAACAGCGCCAAACCCAATGATCACACTAAGTGATACATACAATAAAGCATAAAGGAATTCGCCGTCGAGCGCCATACTTACGTTTTCGTAAGCAAAGGAAGAAAATGTTGTAAACCCGCCGCAAATACCGGTAGCGAGAAAAAGCCGCATTTCCGGTGAAAGCAGGTTGCCCTTATCGGATAACGCATACACAAGGCCAATGACAAAACAACCAATAATATTTACGATTAATGTGCCAAGCGGAATAGAAGAAGGATAATTATTTTGCACATATTGCTGAAGTAAATACCTGCAGATACCGCCTATAAAACCACCTATTCCTATAAACAATAAATTCCTGAACATAGCAACAAAATTATTAAACTACGAACAGGAGTCATCAGCTTTTTACGGCGGTTAATGGCGAACCCCATCGCCGGTGCAAATATATAGTTGAATACAGAAACGCATTTAAAACTTTTAGTTGTATAATAAGTTATATTGCAAACAGGTTAAACCGCAACCGCTGCTGATTAAACTATCAACTGCTGCAGCGTGCAACGCAACCGTGCTTTATAGGAATACAACAGCTCATCACACATAAATAAAAAATAAGCAAAGCTTATGAGATGCTTTTATTGCATCATGAAAACACCAAAAAGCATGTTGCCCGGCAATTGAAATAATAAAACTATACGAATGAAAATACGCGAAATAAAAATTTTAAGGGGCCCGAATTACTGGAGCATACGCCGTCCAAAGCTCATTCAAATGACGCTTGACCTTGAAGAAATGGAGCAACGCCCAACCAATACAATTGATGGTTTCCCTGAGCGTTTGCAAACGCTTATGCCAAGCCTGTATGAACACCGTTGCAGCGAGGGTAAACCCGGCGGGTTTTTTATCCGCGTAAAGGACGGTACGTGGATGGGCCATGTGATTGAACACATTGCATTGGAGCTGCAAACGCTGGCCGGCATGGATTGCGGCTTTGGCCGCACACGCGGCACAGGCAAAGAAGGTGAATACTTTGTTGTGTTTGATTATATGGAAGAAGATGCCGGGGTTTATACGGCAAAAGCTGCTGTGCGCATTGCAGAAGCATTGATTGATGCACAACCGTATAACCTTGATGAGGATATTCAGCGGCTGCGTGAAATAAGGGAAGATACAAGGCTGGGCCCTTCAACCGGCAGCATTGTTGAAGAAGCTGTAAAGCGCGATATTCCTTTTATACGGCTGAATAAACAAAGCCTCGTGCAGTTAGGTTATGGTGTACATCAAAAACGCATAAGGGCAACCATTGCAAGCACCACATCCACCATCGCAGTGGATATTGCAGGTGATAAAGAAGAAACGAAAAATTTACTCGATGCAGCACAAATACCTGTGCCAAAAGGTACGGTTATACGTAGTGAAGAAGGTTTAAAAGATGCGGTGGAACGGTATGGTTACCCGTTGGTAATAAAGCCTATTGATGGCAATCATGGCAAAGGCAATACCACTAACATCACAACTTATGAACAGGCGCTGAAAGCATTTGAAGCAGCCAAACAATACAGCCGCAGCGTTATTGTTGAAAAGTTTATTACCGGCTTTGATTTCCGTGTGCTGGTCATCAACTATAAATTTATATGCGCTGCATTAAGAACGCCGGCAAGCGTTATAGGCGATGGCGAGCATACGATTCAATGGCTGATTGATGAAACCAATAAAGACCCCCGCCGCGGTTATGGCCATGAAAAAGTTTTAACGCAAATAACCATCGATCAGTTCACGCAAAAAATGCTGGATGAAAAAGGCTATACATTAGAAACAATCCCGTCAAAAAAAGAACTGGTATTATTAAAGCCAACCGCCAATCTTTCAACAGGCGGCACATCAACCGATGTTACGGATGAAGTACATCCGGTAAATATTTTTATGGCCGAACGTATTGCCCGTATCATCGGCCTTGATATTTGCGGCATTGATATAATGGCGCCTGATCTTAAAAGGCCTGTTACGGAAAATGGTGGCGCTATCCTTGAAGTGAATGCTGCGCCGGGTTTTCGCATGCATGTTGAGCCATCGGAAGGCATTGCAAGAAATGCAGCGGAACCTGTGATTGATATGCTGTTTCCCAAAGGGGCCACAGGCCGCATTCCAATCATAGCCATTACAGGCACGAATGGTAAAACCACCACCACGAGGTTAACCGCACATATTTGTAAAGCCGCAGGTAAAAAAGTGGGTTATACAACAAGCGATGGTGTTTATATTCAGAACCAGCTAATGATGAAAGGCGATTGTACCGGCCCTGTCAGCGCCAGGTTTGTATTAAGTGATCCTACGGTAGATTTCGCCGTGCTGGAAAGCGCCAGGGGCGGTTTATTAAAATCGGGTTTGGCTTTTGACAAATGCGATGTTGCTATTGTTA
The DNA here is from genome assembly GCF_051953455.1 of Parafilimonas sp. Lineage (NCBI taxonomy): Bacteria > Pseudomonadati > Bacteroidota > Chitinophagia > Chitinophagales > Chitinophagaceae > Parafilimonas > Parafilimonas sp. The sequence goes on from NZ_JBQCIT010000049.1 coordinate 8,623, forward strand.
CCAATGTTACAGCAGATCACATGGGGCTTGCCGGCATTAATACACTGGAACAGATGGCGCGGGTAAAAAGCGTAGTACCCGAAACTGTACGAAAAGGCGGCTTTGCCATATTGAATGCAGACGATGACCTTGTTTATAAAATGAAAGATAACCTCGATTGCAATGTTGCTTTCTTCAGCATGGATGAAAATAACCCGCGTATAAAAAAACATTGCGCGGAAGGCGGATTTGGCGCCGTATATGAAAATGGTTATATCACCATCTTGAAAGGCACCTGGAAAATACGCGTAATGAAAGTGAACGATATTCCTATAACCTTTGATGGCAAAGCCATTCATAATATTATGAACACATTGCCTGCCGTGCTGGCAGCTTATATGTTCAGGGATATTTCTATTGAAGATATACGAACAGGCTTAACCACGTTTGTGCCTTCGCCTGCGCTAACGCCGGGCAGGCTGAATATGTTTGAGTTTAAGAAATGCAAGTTCCTTGTGGATTTTGCACATAACCCTGCCGGGCTGGAGTTGCTTGGTAATTTTGTGAGCAAGATGGATGGCTCGCCCAAAGTGGGCATTATAAGTGGAACGGGCGACAGAAGGGATGAAGATATTCGCGAACTGGGCAGCTTATCAGCAAAATATTTTGATGAGATCATTATCCGCTGCGATAAAAATTTACGTGGCCGTACTGCAGAAGAAATTGTGAATTTATTGGTTGAGGGCATTAATGAAGCGAAAACAAAAGAAATTCCTTTCGAGATAATTTATAATGAACAGGATGCTATACTGCATGCCTACAACAATGCAAAGCCTGGTTCTTTAATCACCATCATGTGCGACGTGGTATCGGAAGCGCTTGATTTTATTAAAGGCTTAAAAGCGAAAGAAGATGCGGAATAAACTTTGAAAAATTGTTTCAGTTATTTGTTTACAGGAGGTTGTTCAAATAAATAGTTTTAAAAAATAAGCCACAGATGCACAGATTTTATCTGTTCACCTGTGGCGATAATTCTTAATAAATTTTATAGAAGTATTTTTTGATACAGCATTGTTTTACAACGTTGCCATATCAATAACAAACCTGTATTTTACATCACCTTTCAGCATACGTTCATACGCTTCATTGATATATTTTATGTCGATCACTTCCACATCAGACACTATATTCTTCGAAGCACAATAATCCAGCATTTCCTGTGTTTCCGGAAGGCCGCCAATCAATGAACCGCCAATACTTTTTCTGCCCATAATAAGATTGAATGCCGGGATTTTAGCAGGTGCTGGAGGCGCGCCCACACAAACCATGGTGCCGCTTGTTTTCAGCATGCTGAGATACATATTATAATCATGTTCAGCAGAAACCGTATCAAGAATAAAATCGAAATAGCCAGTCATTTTCTTTACCTGGCTTTCATCTTTGGTAAGTACAAAATTATGTGCACCGAGTTTTTTTGCATCCGCTTCTTTTGACGGCGAATGGCTGAGCATGGTTACTTCTGCGCCAAAAGATGCAGCCAGTTTTACGCCCATGTGCCCAAGGCCGCCAAGGCCGAGAATACCAACTTTTTGCCCCTCGCCTACCTTCCAGTGACGAAGCGGGGAATAAGTGGTAATGCCCGCACAAAGCAAGGGTGCAACAGCTTCCAGCGGCTGATCTTCCTTAATGGTAAGTATAAAATCTTCATCCACCACAATCTGCTTGCTGTAGCCGCCATAAGTAACACCGCCGCTGTGTTTGTCTTTACTGTTGTATGTGCCTGTTGAACCATTTAAGCAATATTGTTCAAGGCCTTCTTTACAATTGGCACATTCGCGGCAACTGTCAACCAAACAACCTACAGCAGCGAGATCGCCCACTTTAAATTTTTTTACATGATTACCAACTTTTGTAACGCGGCCAACAATTTCATGGCCGGGCACTGCAGGATAAACAGCGCCGCCCCATTCGTTGCGCACTGTATGTAAATCGCTGTGGCAAACACCGCAGTATAAAATATCTATCTGCACATCGTGTGGTGTGGGTTCTCTCCTGTCTAAACTCCAGGGCGCTAAAGGCGCAGTTGCGCTTTGCGCTGCATAAGCTTTTGTTGCCATAATTTAATTTATTTACGAAATATGAATAGTTGCTAAAAACTGCGGTTTAATATTTTGCAGCTTCAAGGTTGTAAAATTCAATTGCATTATTATAAAAGATATTATTTTTTTCATCTGCTGAAAACGAAGCAAAATATTCAGTTGCAATTTGCAAGACTTTTTTATAAGAAGCAGCAACCAGGCAAACCGGCCAGTCGGAGCCATACATTAATCTTTTGGTTCCAAATGTTGATGTTACCACATCAAGGTATGGTTTGAAGGTTTCGTTTGAAAAGCTTTTTCGCTCGGCTTCGGTAACCATGCCCGATATTTTGCAATAAACATTTTCACATTGTTTAAATGCTTCTATATCTTTCTGCCATTGTTCAATCTCTCCTTTTTTAATATAAGGTTTGGCAATATGGTCTATTACAAATCTTTGAGAAGGGAAAGATTGCACCAGTTCAAGTGCATATTTCAATTGATCCGGAAAGATGAGAATATCATACGTAAAATTGAATGGCTGCAGTTTGCTGATGCCATTTTTGAAAGCGGGCTTCAGCATGAGCGCCCTGTCTTTTTCGCCCTGTAAAATATGCCTGAAGCCTTTAAGCTTTTTATGCTGGTGCCAGTAAGCAAGCCTGTCTTCCATATCACCAGCCATCAGATCAACCCATGCCACTGTGCCTTTTATAAAATCATTTTCGTTGGCATACTTTAAAAAAATTTCATTCTCTTCTTCTGACTGGTTTACCTGAACCGTTACACAGCCTTCCACATTATTTTCCTTATAAACAGTTTCAAGGTCAGCCGGCAGAAAGTCTTTCCTGATAACAGCCATATCATCTGTTATCCAGGCAAAATCCTGCGCATTGTAATTCCAGAAATGTTGATGGGAGTCGATTATTTTCATGAATGTTTTATTAAATAATCCTTGCAAAGTTTATTCGCTTATCACTGTTGTATGCGCTTTATGTTTACCAGATATATATGAATACATAGCCGGGATTACAAACAGCGTCAATATCAGCGAAAATAAAATACCGCCTACCACCACAATACCAAGCGGAATGCGGCTTGTTGCTGCAGCGCCCAGGCTCATGGCAATAGGCAAAGCGCCAAGCGATGTGGCAAGGCTCGTCATTAATATGGGGCGCAAACGCTGCGTGGATGCTTCTATTACAGCTTCATGCTTACCCATGCCCTGTTCCCGTTTCTGATTGGAGAATTCAACAATTAAAATCCCGTTTTTCGTTACCAGCCCTATCAGCATGATCATACCAATCTCCGAAAATATATTTAATGTTTGCCCGAATATCCACAAGCTCAATAAAGCACCGGCTAAAGCCAGCGGCACAGTAAACATGATAGTGAACGGATCAAGAAAACTTTCAAATTGTGCAGCCAGCACCAAATAGATAAGCAGTAATGCAAGCGTAAAAGCAAACCCAATGTTGGAAGAGCTTTCCGAATAATCCCTTGACGGCCCGCTTAATGCCGTTTGAAAGCTTTCATCCAGCGTCCGGTTGGCAATTGCCTGCATCGCCTTTATACCATCACCAATAGTTTTTCCTCCTGACAGCGATGCAGAAATGGTAGCTGCTTTATACCGGTTAAAATGGTACAATGTGGTAGGGCTGCTGCTTTCAACAAGATGCACCACCGCACTTAATGGAATGCTTTGCCCGCTTGCATTGCGCACATATAAACGCGAAATATCCGCAGGCTCTGTGCGGTTGGCATGTTCCACCTGGGCAATTACCTGGTATTGATCGCTGCCCATAATAAAATAAGCCAGTCTTCCGCCGCTGAACGCCGCCTGTATGGCCGCCACAATATCTTCTGTAGAAAGACCGAGGTCTTTTGCTTTCATCCTGTCTACAGAAAGCTGGATTTCGGGACGATTGAATTTAAGATTTACATCAACATTTGAAAACGTGGGATCCTGTCTTGCTTCATCCAAAAATTTGGGGATCACTTCTTTCAGTTTTTCAAAATCCATATTCTGCAATACGAACTGTACAGGCAAACCGCCGCGTGAACCGGAACCCACGGCAATGGTTTGTTCTTCTGTGGTAAAAATTCTTGCATCATTAAATTTTGATAATTTACGCTGCAGGTCATTGGCTATTTCAGTCTGCGATCTTGTTCTCTCCTGCGGCGGTACAAGGCCAATACGCGGCTGCGCCTGGTTAGTAGAGCCGGTGGGTGTTCTGGCAAAAACAAAATCCCGTTCCGGAACGGAGTCATATAAATAATCCGCTATCTGGTCTGTTATGCGCTGCATATAGGTAAAGCTGGTGCCTTCGGGCGCTGTAACACTGAGGCGTACAGAGCTCTTGTCTTCCAGCGGAGCAATCTCGCTTTGCAGGCTGTTCATGAATATCAGTATAAGCCCAAAACACACTGCAACAATTACAAAAGCAACCCAGCGTATTTTCATAAAACCTTCGAGCAATTTCTTATAACCGTTTTCCATGCCTTTGAAGAAAGGTTCTGTGCGCTCATAAAACCTGCCGTGACCTGCTTTCTTTCCTGTTAAATAAACATTCAAAACGGGCGTTATAGTTAATGATACAAATGCCGATATTAAAACGGCACAGGCCAGCGTAACACCAAATTCGCGGAACAATCTTCCTATAAATCCTTCCAGGAAAATTACCGGTAAAAACACGATCGCCAATGTTATTGAGGTTGATAATACCGCAAAGAAAATTTCCCTGCTGCCTTCCAATGCGGCTTTGCGTATTGGCAAGCCACTTTCCAGTTTTCTGAAAATATTTTCGGTTACCACGATGCCATCATCCACCACCAAACCTGTTGCCAGTACAATGCCCAGCAGCGTAAGCACATTTATTGTAAACCCTGAAATATACATAATGAAGAAAGTGGAGATAAGCGAAATGGGAATATCTATTAACGGCCGGATGGCAATAAGCCAGTTGCGGAAAAAGATGAATATTACAAGCACCACCAGTATAAAGGCGATGATGAGGGTTTCTTTTACTTCAGACAATGAATTGCGGATGTTGACAGTATTATCAATCAGCACCTTAATTTGTATATCACTTTTGTTTGATTTCTGAATGGCATCAAGGCGTTTATAAAATTCATCGGCAATAGCAATGTTGTTGGCGCCGGGCTGGGGAATTACATACAGTCCCACTGCATTTACACCATTATACTTCCAGCTTTGTTCATAATCTTCGGCACCCAATTCCACTTCAGCAAAATCACTTACGCGAACAATGCCGGTGCTGTCTTCGCGAATGATCAGGTTCTTAAATTCATCTTCCGTGGTAAGCCGCCCCATAGTGCGGATAGTAAGCTCTGTATTGCTGCCATAAATTTTGCCAGGCGGCAGGTCTATGTTTTCAGAATTAAGCGCATTGCGCAGATCGGTAAATGAAACGTTATAGGTGTTCATTTTATCAGGCTTGAGCCAAAGCCGCATGGCATAACGCTTTTGTCCGAACAGCCCCACAGAACTTACACCATTTATGGTTTGAAACTGTTGTTGTAAAACATTCTCACCATAATCGCTCAACTCGAGCAAACTTTTGGTGGGGCTTTGAATAGCAAGGATTAAAATAAAATCGGCATTGGCATCAGCTTTTGAAACAACCGGCGGCGCATCAACATCCTGCGGCAAACTTCGTGCAGCCTGACTTACCTTATCGCGAACGTCGCTTGCCGCAGCCTCCAGGTCAACACCGAGATTAAATTCAACCGTAATATTACTGTTGCCCAAGGTGCTCGACGAAGTAAGGGTGCGTATGCCGGGTATGCCATTGATCTGTTTCTCCAGTGGTTCTGTGATCTGGCTTTCGATAATATCTGCATTGGCGCCGGTATATGACGTGCGCACATTTACAATAGCGGGGTCAATAGCAGGATAATCGCGTACGGCAAGAAAAGTAAAACCGGTTACGCCAAACACAATAATCATAATATTCATTACCGTGGCAAGCACCGGGCGCTTAAGCGAAAGTTCAGAGATATTCATTAATTACAAATAATTGTGTGCAACCAAAGGCCGTTTACACTTTTTTCGCTTCCTGCAAGCTTGCAGCATCGATGATAAAACGCTGTTGTTTATTCAACAGCAACTACAAGATCAATGAAAATATTTAAACAAGAGCTACCGAAAAATGCAAATGGTTTTGTTATAAACAGCAAATCTATTTATGCAGTTTTAATATTCTCTAAAAAAGAATGTTTACAGAATATTAATTGATATGAAAGCTGAAAATGTTGAGACAAAATCGTAAACTGAAGTTATACTGCAAGCTTCATCTTTCCTGATTTGCAAGCCTATACACAGCGTTGATTTGAATGCAACTGGCAATACCCGTATCTTTATGCCATAAATAGCTGTTGTTGAGAAATTTTGTTGCCATATTGCTTTTATCAATCCACTTATTTACGCTGGCGGGTTACCGGCTTGTGTTAGGTTACCTGGAACAGAAAGCCGATAAATCACTGGTGCAAAAATTAAACAGCAATCAATATAACGATGCAGACCTCTTAACGATTAAAATACCGCTTAATATGCCGTACACCAACGACAAAAGTGAATTTGAACGTTGTGATGGCACAGTAAAGATCAATGGTGTTTTTTATAATTATGTAAAACGCAAACTGGCTAATGATACTTTGATTTTGCAATGTATTGCCAACAATGAAAAAAGCAAACTGTGTGATGCAAGAGGGGCGTATGCAAAAACTGCCGGCGATGCGCAAACGTCTTCTTCCCACCAGCAAGCCATGATCTCGCTGTTAAAGCTTTTCTTTTTTGAATATAATAATAAAACCGGTTACGACCTGCCTGCGTGCATTTCCGGTCTCTCTCAATGGTACGCAAATAAAAACGATTATGCACTCTGCTCTTTTTATATCGCATCGCCCGAAAAACCTCCTGAAATAATATGACCACAATACTGCGCAGCCTCTATGCCCGGTAAAATCATTATGCTATTAGTAGCGGGTTAGCTATTTCAACATCAATATTATTATTTGAATGAAAAGTTTGCGGAGTTTGATGCTCCGGGCTTAATATTATTCAACATTTGTTACGAAGAAATAAATCTCAATGACGTCATTCAACTCCCGGAAATTATCTGCACCTGTACAAAACAGGCCTGCCGGCACTTACAAGGCCAGCCGCTGGCGCACGTTTTTATTGCCCTTTTCTGTTTTTCTCGGTGCTTTGCTTATCTGGTATTTTCTTGTTCACTTTAATGTTTTTCCATCTTACGCCATGCCGGGGCCCGGCGCCGTGGCAAGAAGTTTTGTAGAAGATTTTGAATCAGGCAGTTTATTAAATGATATTGTTGCTTCATTATGGCGTGTTGCAGTTGGCTTTGTTATTTCTGCCGTACTGGGCATTCCCGCAGGCTTATGGCTGGGGCAACATTTAACAGGAAGACAGGCTTTTTTGCCCATGCTTAATTTCTTCCGCTTTCTTTCACCGCTTGCGTGGATTCCATTCGCCATACTCTGGTTTCATATAGGCGATAAGCCTGCTATATTTCTTATTTTCATGGCTACTTTTTTCCCGCTGGCGCTGGCTACCATGTCAGCCGTGGCTACTATTCCCGCTATTTATTTCAGGGTAGCGAAGGATTATAATTATAAAGGAGCAGAATTGCTTACCAAAGTAACTTTCCCGGCAGTGCTGCCACAAATCATAACAGCGCTTCGTGTGAGTTATGGTATAGCCTGGGTGGTGATTGTTGCCGCTGAAATGGTGGGCTGCCAGGATGGTTTAGGTTATGGAATATGGGAAGCAAGAAACGGGTTAAGGCTCGATTCGGCTGCATGTTATATGATAGTGATTGGCCTGCTGGGAATGGGTATCGACCGCTTTTTATTACAGTTTTCAAAATTACCAAACGTACGCTGGGGATATGAAAGATAGAATACACAACAAGGGGCTTACACTGCAGCATGTTTCTTTAAGCTTTGGAAAAATGCCTGTGCTTCAAAACCTGAATCTCACTGTAAATCCGGGGGAATTTGTGGTGCTGGTAGGCCCGTCGGGCTGCGGCAAAACAACCATACTGAATTTACTTTCCGGCCATATACAACCGGATTCCGGAATTATACATAGGGAAGGCGTTATGCGCACGGTATACCAGAAAGACGGCCTTTTTCCCTGGCTCACCGTTTCACAAAATATCAGTATGGGATTGCGTTCTGTGGGCGATGCACGGCAACGTGAAGAAGAACTGCAATCGCTTTTTGATCTCATTCATCTGGAAGATTTTAAGAACCATTATCCGCATGAATTATCGGGAGGCATGCGTCAGCGTGTGGAGCTCGCAAGGGCGCTTGCCGGCAACTCTGATATCCTGCTGATGGATGAACCTTTTTCTGCACTGGATTATCAAACAAGGCTTCGCATGCGTTATGAACTGGTGCGCCTGCTTGAAAACAGGCCGCGTACTGTAATTTTTGTTACGCACGATATTGAAGAAGCGGCACAGTTGGCTGACCGTGTGCTGGTATTATCCAAAAGGCCTGCAACTATATTGAAAGAATTGGAAATTACAGCAACAAAGCCGAGAGGTTTAACAGACAGCGAAGTGGTTAAGGCAATGAAGGAAATTCTTGAAGAACTTGGCATATTAAGGGATATTGTTGTGTAAACAAATCATTACGACAATGCGGCAATTATATTGACAGGTAAATGTTCCGGTGCTATATCGCTGCTATGGCTTTATAATTAAAATGCGTGTGCCCGGCGTGAATAAACTATCACGCTTTAATAGCTATTTTTGTTTTAATAAAGCAATAACTGCAAGTGCAAACCATTACTAAAACTGCATTGTTTTCCAATAAAAAAACCGGGTTTAATATCCTGCTGTTTGTGCTGTTGTATGTGATATTGCTGCAGGGATTTTACCTGTATGTGGGCATTACCTCACCTGGCGGCAAGCTCTATTCTCCTTTCCTGGACAAATACGCCAACTTGCCCGAATGGCTCACTATTTTTATAGCCAAAACCTCCGTGTTATTACTTAAGCTGGCAGGCTACACAGTTTCTCAGAAAAATCCGGCTAATATTATTATGGAAGGCGGTGGCGGTGTAAATATTGCCTGGGGCTGTCTTGGCGCAGGAGCCATGAGCTTATGGGCGGGATTTATAACGGCACATAAGGCTTCTGCAACATATAAATTGAAATGGATAACAACAGGCATCATTCTCATTTGCGCGGTAAATATATTCAGGGTAATTACCATTGTAATAAGCCTGCATAATCACTGGCGCTATCCAATGCGGTTTGATGCACATACCAGTTTTAATATTTTAACCTACGCCGTTATAGTAGCGTTCATGTATATTTTTATACGGAATTATAAAGCGCAATCTCGAAACAAATGACAACAGAAAGCACTTCGCGGTTTATATCAACGATTCATATAATATTTCAACAGGGTGTTTAGCTATCACTTTAGTGCCATCTTTAATCTGGTGGCGGCAGCTTGTGCCCGGCGCTGCAATAATAGTGTCTTCTGTTTTATTACGCACTGCAGGAAATAATACCAAATCACCTATTTTCATCGACAGGTCATAATGTTCTTTTTCATATCCAAAAGAACCGGCCATGCCACAGCAGCCGGAAGGTATGATTGTTACCGAATAATTTTCCGGCAATGATAAAATCTTTTCGGTTGGTGCAACAGATGATAACGCTTTCTGCTGGCAATGGCCATGCAGTTTTATATTCCTTTTTTCAGTTTTAAACTGTTGCGCGGTAATGTTGCCTTTATCAACTTCCCGCGCAATAAATTCTTCTACTGTAAACACTTTTTTTGAAAGCGCTTTTGCTATTTCAAACAAATCATCATCAGCAAGATCAACATATTCATCACGGAAAGTAAGTATGGCCGAAGGTTCAACGCCAATAAGCGGTTTATCTTCTGTTATTAAAGGATGAAGCGTTGCAATATTTTTATTAATGATCTTTTTTGCATCGCGTATCAGCCCTTTTGAAAGCCAGGTTCTGCCGCTTTCCTCATGCGCCGGCATAATTACTTCATAACCTAATTTTTCAAGCAGGAGAATAGCTTTGATACCAATTTCCGTATCGTTATAATTGGTGAATTCATCGCAGAAGAAGTGAACGGCCTTCCCTCCTACGCCTTCCGCCTTTTGCCTTTTTTCATACCAGCTCCGCAATGTTGTTTTATATACAGTGGGCAAAGAACGCTCCACGGCAAAGCCGGATATTTTTTTTATAACATGGCTGATGGTTTTATTCTTTACTGCAAAATTGTAAAGGCCGGGCATCAAAGCGCCGAGCTTTGCAGATTTAGTGAAGTTGGCAATAAGCCTGCTCCTGAAAGGAACACCATTCGCATCATAGTAATGCTGCATAAATTCAGCTTTGAGCTTAGCCACATCAACGTTGGAAGGACATTCGGATTTGCAGCCTTTGCAGCTCAAACATAAATCCATCACATCATAAATTTCCTTATGATCAAAGCGGTTGATTTTATCTGAATGGGTTAAAAATTCACGAAGGATATTAGCCCTTGCCCTTGTTGTATCTTTTTCGTTGCGTGTGGCCATGAATGACGGGCACATGGTGCCACCTGATAAATGCGTTTTTCGGCAATCGCCGCTGCCATTGCATTGTTCTGCATGCTGCAATACATCCTGGTTGTAAAAACGAAACAACGTTTTAAACTTTGGTGTTTGCTGCCCCGGCGTATACCGCAGCATCGTGTTCATGGAAGGTGTATCAACAATCTTATCCGGGTTAAAAATATTTTGCGGGTCCCAGGCTTGTTTTATCTGCCGCAATAACTGGTAGTTTTTTTCACCCACCATTTGCTTTATAAATTCGCCACGTAATCTTCCATCGCCATGCTCGCCGCTTAAGGAACCCTGGTATTTTTTTACAAGCGTGGCTATTTCTTCGGCAATTGTCCTGAATAACCGGTTGCCTTCTTCTGTTTTTAAATTAATGATGGGCCGTAAATGAATTTCGCCGCTGCCTGCATGCGCATAATGCACAGAATACAGGTCATATTTTTTTAGGATAACATTGAACTCTTCAATAAAAGCGGGCAGGTCATTTACGTCAACCGCGGTGTCTTCAATAACTGGTACGGCTTTATCATCGCCGGGCAGGTTGCTTAATAAACCTAGCCCAGCTTTACGCAGGTTCCATATCTTTTTTGTATCCTCGCCAAACAATAAAGGAAAATGATAACCGAGGTTCGCCGCACGCATCCCGGCTTCCACCTGTTTTGCAATGACTTCAATTTCTGCCCTTGTATCTTTTTTAAATTCAATTACGAGAATAGCGCCCGGATCGCCCTGCACAAAAAAGCGGTTCTTTCTTTGTTCGATATTATCCTTTGTACACTCTAAAATAAAATGATCGATGAGCTCACTTGCTGTGGGATGATATTGTAAAGCGATAAGGTTTGCCCGCAGCGATTCATCCACATTATTAAAATGCACACAAAGCAGGCCCGTTTCTTTTGGCGGCAGCGGAACAACATTCAGTTTTATTTCAGTGATGAAGGCAAGCGTTCCTTCAGAACCGGCAATGAGTTTGCAGAAATTAAAATCCGGTTCGCCCGCAGTGAAAGGCGCTGTATCCAATAACACATCAACAGCATACCCCGTATTTCTTCTTTCAATACTTTTCTTCGGAAATTCTTTTCTTATCTCCTGCTGGTTTTCATAATTGCTTAATAAGCTGCGGATGTTTTTATAGATGTTTGCTTCAAGGGTTTCGCCTTCGCATTTTGCATGAAATTCATCAATGTTTAATGCTTTAAACTCCGCTTCGCTGCCATCGCTTAAAAAAGCTTTTACTTCCAGCAAATGTTCGCGGGTGCTTCTGTAAACAACAGAGTTAGAGCCGCAGGAATTATTGCCCACCATGCCGCCCATCATGGCGCGGTTGGCAGTTGAAGTTTCAGGCCCGAATAAAAAACCATGTGGTTTTAAAAACATGTTAAGCTCATCGCGTATAACGCCGGGCTGTACACGCACCCATCTTTCTGCCGGATTTAATTCAAGAATTTTTGTAAAATTTTTTGACACATCCACAATAATCCCGTTACCCACCACCTGCCCGGCAAGTGATGTTCCTGCAGTCCTTGGAATTAATGAAGTTTTATTATCGCGGGCAAAGGCAATCAGTTTTTTTATATCTTCTTTGGTTTTGGGGATAGCAACTGCCAACGGCATTTCGCGGTACGCCGACGCATCGGTAGCGTATAAAATGCGCATTGTTTTATCTGTATAAAATTCACCATCCAGACTTTGGGCTAACTGCTGCAATTGCTCTTTCATTTACTTGCACCTCTTTTAACGAGGCTGCAAATTTAAGTTGTATGAAGTTTAAAAGTTCACAAGATTGCGGGTTCGCAGTTGCTTTAATGCCTGCCGGCTGATTGAATCAAATGAGTTTAAGAGTTTATGAGGTCACAGATTGTTTAATAGCTTCAACCAGTTTTGCCCAACTGTATTTCTTTTTCTCTTCTTTTAAATAAGGTAAAAAGTGTGTTTCACCAAGCGCATAAAGCTGTTTAATTTTTTGTGCAATGCTTTCAGCATTGGGCTCTGCAATTAAACCAACCTTTTCATCAGGCACAAGATCCGGCAGGCCGCCCACATTGGTAACGAGCATTGGTTTTTCAAAATGATAGGCTAAAGGCGTAACGCCGCTTTGCGTGGCATTCCGGTATGGCTGGATAACAAAATCGGCGGCGCTTAAGTAATATTTCACTTCACTGTCGGCTATAAAATTTGTTCTTAAGATTACCAGCGACTGAAGATTGTTTTGTTCGATAATATCATCATATAATTTGCGGTCTTTGTAAAACTCACCGGCAACGAGCAGTTTGGGAATTGCTGATGGCTGATTGCTGACTGCTGACTGCTTTAGCAACGCCATGGCTTCCAGCAAAATATCAAGGCCTTTGTATTCACGTATAAAGCCGAAGAATAAAATAATCCGGTCATCAACATTTAAATTCAAATGCTTTCGCGCTTCAGCTTTATCAATCCTATCACCAAAATTATCATACAAGGGGTGCACGAGTTTTTGTGCAGGTTTATTAGTGAATAAGCGCAGGTCATTCATCACTCTATCACTCATTGTAATAAAAGCATCGACCGGTTTTATAAAGTAAGAAGTGAATTGTTTATCGCCCACACGTTTTTCATGCGGCAAAATATTATCGGCAATACAAATGATTTTAGTATGATGATTTTTTTTTGCAACGCGTAAAATAGTTCCAAGACATGGCCCCATAAAAGGCAGCCAGTAACGCACAACGATAATATCGGGCCGCAATTTTTTTAGTTCATGACCAATCTTAATCCAGTTAAAAGGATTGATTGAATTGATACCTTCTTTAATATTCAAATCTGTTGGCGCCGGCTCATTTGAATACTGAGAAGTGCCTGGAAAAAGAAATGAAGGATATTGTAAAGAGAATGTATATATGGTGACGTTATCATGCTGGTATTGAAATTCCCTTGCCAGCCTTTCGTTAAAAGACGCAAGCCCGCCGCCACGCAACGGGTAAGCTGGCCCTATGATAACTATAGATAGCATTAATTAAACCCTGCTTTCCTTTCAATAAGGTAATTGTTCCTGTCGGTTGCATTGCGCACTACCAGCTCTGCAATAAAACCGGTAAGGAACAATTGCATACCGATGATCATAACAGCTAATGCAATATAGAAAAGCGCTTTATTGGTAATGCCATAATTTGCATCAACAATTTTGGCAATGACGAGGTATAGGCTGCTAAAAAAACCGATGATAAAAAAGAACGTGCCATATAACCCAAAAAAATGCATAGGCCTTTTACTGAATCGGCCAACAAAAGTTAATGTTGCAAGGTCAAGAAAGCCATTAATAAACCTGTCCCACCCAAATTTGGTAACACCGTATTTCCTGGGCCTGTGCTCCACCACTTTCTCTCCTATTTTTCTAAAGCCCGACCATTTTGCAAGCACCGGGATATTGCGGTGCATTTCACCATAAATTTCAATGCTCTTTACCACTTTTTTACGATAGGCTTTAAGGCCGCAATTAAAGTCGTGCAGCTTAATGCCGGATATGCTTCTCGCCATGGCATTAAATATCTTTGAAGGGAAATTTTTAGTGAGCTTATTATCGTACCGCACTTTTTTCCAGCCGCTCACCATATCAAGCTTATCTTCCGTTATCATGCGGTAGAGTTCCGGAATTTCATCGGGAGAATCCTGCATATCGGCGTCCATCGTAATAACCACATTGCCCCGTGCTGCTTTAAAACCCTCATTCAATGCTGCAGATTTGCCGTAATTGCGCTGAAATTTTATGCCTTTGATATTCGGATTATCTGCACTTAATTTTTCAATGATGCACCAGCTATCATCTGTGCTGCCGTCATCCACCATAATAATTTCATAAGAAAAATTATGGGCAGTTACCACACGTACAATCCAGTCGCACAATTCAGGCAGCGATTCTTCTTCATTATATAAAGGAATAACTATCGAAAGATCCATTTAATTAAATTGGTTGATTACCGAAGGGGTCCTGTGGCTTCTTCTTAGCAATAGCCGCGCCAATTAATGAACTAATGGCGCCTATGATTGCGAAACCTACTATAACTCCAACTATTGCAAATAACACATAATGTTCTCTCATCATACTAATGGTCTGGTCTATCTGGCTATCCGAAGCTTTACCGTCTGCTTCCATCTTTTGCCTTGTCATTTCAATGCTCTTATCAATCATTTCAGGGAATAAAACCTTAAAAGCAAGTATGGTATAAAGTAATACTATCACCGTTATAACTGCCGTGGTTTTAAACCCATGAGCAAATAAATTACCAAAAGTAACATTGGCATTTAACTGGTTTGAATAACTGACGCAAGCCCATATAATGCCGGCTAAGAAAAGCACATACTGCACATAAGAAAGCTCAGGATGCTTCATGCCATCTACAAAATATATGATAAGGCCGTACACGATCAATATTAATGATATAATAAAGCCCTTTACCTGTGGTGTTGTTATTTTGTTTTCCATAATAAGTTTTATTAATTGTTTAAAATTAACGCTCCTTTTGAAACCACACCCACCACACTTCCTTTCAATTCAACATTAAAAAACGGTGAATTAAACGACTTACTTTTATTTTTTTCTTTTGTAAACACAAATTCATTTCTATTAAAAAGCGTAAGCGATGCTTTTTCGCCTTCTTTTATGCTTGCAGGCAACTGAAATATTTTACCGGCATTTACAGAAAATAAAGCAGCAATTTTTTCTGCCGGTAATTCCGGCAGTACGGTTTGCACAACACTGTATGCGGTTTGCAAACCAATCATACCGGGTTTTGCATATTCAAATTCACAGGCTTTATTATCCCAATCCTGCGGCAGGTGATGCGAGGCGATGCAATCAATATCGCCATGCAATACAGCTTCGCGTAAAGCCATCATATCGCTTTTGCTGCGCAACGGCGGGTTTACTTTAAGATTAGTGTCATAATTCTTTAAATCCTCATCACAAAAAAACAGGTGGTAAGGCGTAACAGAGCAACTGATCTTTAAGCCCTCAGCCTTAGCTGCTTTAATTAATCCGATCGATTTTCTTGTAGTAATTGCCGTTATATGCAACTTAGATTGTGTGTAACGAAGCAGTTCAATATCCCTTGCAATTAATAGTTCTTCTGCGATGGCAGGAATGCCCTGCAAACCCATGCGGGTTGATACAATTCCTTCATTCATTAAACCCGAAGCATTGATGGATTTATCCTGCGGCAATTGTATGATAACGCCATCAAAAGTTTTTACATATTGAAGCGCCTTTAAAAACAACCCTGAATTTTGAACCGGGTAAAGGCCATCTGTAAAAGCAATGGCGCCGCTTTGCTTCATATCATACATTTCAGCCAACGCTGTGCCTTCTCTTTTTTTAGATATAGCGCCAAGCGGGTGCACATTCATTTTAGTGTTGGCTGATTTTTGCTTTACATATTCCACCTGCGTTTTGTTATCAACAACCGGGTTTGTATCGGGCAATGTAAACACCTGCGTAAACCCGCCGGCGGCAGCGGCGGCGGCAAGCGATTCTATTGTTTCGCGGTATTCATAACCCGGGTCGCAGGCATGCGAAAAAATATCTATCCAGCCGGGAGAAACAAATGTATTTTCTGATGTAAAAACCTGTGCAGATTCATCTGTAATGGCATTATCAATTTTAGCAATAATGCCATCTGTAATTAAAATATCTTTCTTATTTCCGTTATAAGGAGAGTTTGAATCTGCAATTGAAACCTGCTGCAGTATAATATTCATGTAATTCGGCAAAATTTGGCAAATATAACCTGATTTTAATTAAAAGCCCTTTACATTTGCAGCCCTTTTAAGTGCAAACAAAAAAGGTTTCGGGTGGTGGCGCAGTCCGGTAGCGTATTTGCATGGGGTGCAAGGGGTCGCTGGTTCGAATCCAGTCCACCCGACTTTTAAGACTTCAACCGCATCAAAAGCTTGTAAAAAATCATTGATTTACAAGCTTTTCTGTTTTTTACCGTATCAAATCATTGCAAAAAATATCAAATGTTGTGCGAACAATAAGGTGAACTGAAAGGTGAATTATCTTCCAGTTCGCAAATTCGGGTGCACTGCACTTGCTTTCAGTTGCTAGGCAATTTGGATATTGTCGTTAGCAGTAGATTTAAAAGCTTTTAAAGTTCATTTTTCTGTGTTTCGTGTAAACTGATGAGCAAAATAGATTTAATAACACAAAAATGATTTTCTATGAGAAGTTCAAACACTTTCGGAGTGCATTTTATACTCCGTAACAGACCGGCTGATGGTAAACAGCCCGTGTATGCAAGGATTACAGTGAACAAAACCCGATGCGAACTATCGTTGAAGTATTATCTTGAAAAGAAAAACTGGAATGAAGGCAAGGGTATTGCGAGGCCGCTTAATGAAGAACTAAGACAACTCAACAGTTACCTTGAAGAAACAAGAGGAAAGCTTGCCAGGCATTACCGGGAGCTTTTGATGCAGGAAAAAGAAGTGACAGCGGAGAGTGTAAAAAATGCTCTTATTGGCAAAACAGAAGAACAGAAAAATTATACGATGCTGTGGCTTGTGCAGGAACATAATACTGTCATGAATGCGGTGCTGAAAAGAGGCAGCATGAAAAATTATCTCACTACGGAAAAGTACCTGAAAAGCTTTCTGGAAAAGAAATTTCATAAAGCAGATATCCACTTAAAAGATCTTACTTATGAATTCATCACTGCTTTTGAATTTTATGTGCGTTCAAATCCAAGAAAACAAAATGACCCCTGTACAAACAACGGCACTATGAAACATCTGGAACGTTTAAAAAAGATGGTTACCTGGGCCGTGAAAAATGAATGGATGGAAAAAAATCCGTTTATTAATTACCAGTTGAAATTTAAAAGATACGAAAGGGAGTTTTTACAGTTGAATGAACTTGCTTCTATTGAAACACAAATATTCGATAATGAAATATTGCAAAAAGTAAAGGACCTGTTTGTGTTTTGTTGTTATACAGGCCTGGCCTATATTGATGTAATAATGCTTAAGCCTGAAAATATTATCAATAATATAGATGGTTCAAAATGGATAAAGACAAGCAGGGCAAAAACGGAAACGAGCGTGCAGGTTCCATTATTAAAACCAGCGTTATTGATTCTTGAAAAATATGTACAGGAAAATAAGAAACAAATAAGGGAAACAATATTTCCCTGGATAAGCAACCAGGAAATAAATAGGAGCCTTAAGGTAATTGCAGCAGTATGCGGCATTAAAAAGCACCTTACCTTTCATTTGGCCCGGCATACGTTTGCTACAACTGTTACGCTTGTCAATGGCGTTCCCATCGAATCAATCAGCAAGATGCTGGGACATACAAAGCTGAGCACAACAATGATCTATGCAAAGGTTACGCAAACAAAAATTGGAATGGATATGGAAAGACTGCAAAACAAGTTGGATATTATAAACAGCAAACTGAAAGCAATATGATTATTGGATGAAATGAATAGAATTTTTATGATAAAGCATGATTTAACAAATTATGCTTTATTGAGTTTTATCTATTTGAACATCGCTTAACATGCAGCTCAAATTGAGTTATGAGCACCATATCATTTGATATGATTAATCACTACTTTGCTATTGAATTTATTTTTGATTAATGTGAAAAAGAACGGTGAGTTATGGAATCAAAAAAATCTATCAGAATGGGAATGCCATATCCCCAGGGAACAAGATTGTTCGCAAACCAAATTATTACAGCTGAACATCTGATTGAATTTAAAAGCGAGCTATTATCAGAGTTTGAACAGCTTTTTAAATCTTATTCAGCGCAAACACAAAAGCGGTGGTTAAAAGCACACCAGGTACGCAAATTGTTGAATATCTCAATCGGAACCCTTCAAACGCTTAAGTCATCAGGCGTACTTCCTTATAGCAAAATCGGCGGTGTTCATTTCTTCGATTATGAAGACATACAACGTATACTTCAGGAGAACAAAGAGAAGGGTTTGAGAAGATAGAGATTTGTTTAGGTGTCAGCAATTATAATGTATGTATCAATCCAAATAATGCATAGTATAAATTGTAAAACTTTATACTTGATCTTACAATCAGTGAGGAGAAATTTTTTTGAATCAGATTAAATTTTTTTTTGGCAAGTCCCTTAAATATTCTGACTTTATCATACAAATGCGAAATTCAAGTCGGATAATTAGAATTCATTCTACATTCTCGTATTTAATTAAGCGTAACCATCACCCAAACCAGGAGAAAAAGGCTGAGAATCAAGGTAATTGGCATGACTTTAAAAATTGCATGCATGCTTTGTATCAGAAAAAAAGCGTCCGCAAGTGCAAATTCTATTATTAAATCCTTCATCAATAATTGCCAGGCAACGTGATGCAGAACGCCATGGGGGCGTCATACCTTCTATAAATACAAACCTTATAAGTCTCTATGATTTTTTAAGAGGAAATAGCCATCTGAAGCAATTTTTGAAAGTACGGATATACAATAGACTGCCAGGCTTACAATTGCATCAAACTGATTCATCTGTAAGTATCTCTCCTTTTCCACCTACTGAACCAGCGTCTGAACAGAAAAGAATGTTATATCAAGAACATACTGATCCGGCTAAATTTCATATAAAGTGGTTTATGGAAACCTGGGAAGACGCGAACAACACCATTGATTTGTTCGACTATATGGAAATCTCACTAGAGTTTTTAGATGAACTAAATCGTAATTTATTATCGCAAACGCTCAAGGTAAAGTATTTAAAGGCTTTAAGTAAGGAATATATACTGGCATTAGATCAGGATCAGTACGAACTTTTAGTTGAAATATTCGGTTCAGATCTTTCTGTACTAAAAATGGTGCATTTTGTAAATACCAACATATCTCATACATTTTTTTGCTATATCCAAAGAAAATTCTTTTCAGTTTACAGGCTTAAGAACGGAAGCATTTGCCAAATACAATCAAACTATAACTCATTTTATACAACTAGATAGGCCTCACCGATAACCGTCAGGCCGCGTTATTCTAACTGCAACATTTTTTACTAGTGAGAAATGAAGCTGACTGCAACATAATTCAACCTATTTCTACCGATCTTTTTTGAAACAATGTTTATGTGTTTTCAAAAGAACTTATTTCCTATACAATTACATACTTTAGAGATCGGTATGACCGCAACATATCTGAAGAAATCGCACAACTCTATCTTCAAAAATGTGCTGCTTTAGTTGTTGCCTATAAAGTCATCAACAAAATAAACAATGGAGTAAGGGCAAAGCTATTACGCTTATAATATATTTACCAGCCCGCGTTTTTAATTCTAAAGAGTTTTTTCACAGTCTGACGCCGGTACGTTTAAGCTCGCTTAAAAAGTAACAAACCCGTTGGCTAAAGTCTGCTTTACGGGCATCTTCTGTTATTGGTTTTATGGGTGCATATACAATGGAAGCGAGCGCATCATCCAATGACTATAAATCATCAAATGCGAACCTGGATGGCTTTTTAAGCGGAAGTATACGCAGTAATGGTAGGGCGTGATACATTTAATTCTCTGCTGATACAACGAAGGGAGCAACCTTTTGAAAGATAACTGATAACGGAACGTACAAAATGTATCGTAATCACTTTATTGGGCATGCTTTGCTTTTGAATGCAAGACGAAGCCGGTGATAAAATGCTCTTATACTATTTAAGAAAGTGATAAACTTTGTGCCGTATTGTCAGCGCGAAAAAACTAATAACCTGTAGTAAAGTTTACTCCGAAATACACGTGCTTATACATCAGACACTGGTAAACTTTGCCGCGAAATAATTGGTAAACTACCCTCCGAAATAACTGGTAAACTATGGGGCGAAATATCCAGTATATCTTTCAGTATGATAGAATCATCCTCCGGCTCCAGATTCATATACTTTTCAACGAGTGCCCAACAGGCATCATCATTTAACCGCGCCAATTGTACAAAACCGCTATCCGTTAAAATTCTTTCAAATTACCCCGTGCTGTCTAAAAATCCTGCAACAGTTGGGGCTTTAATGTTCGTTCGGGAACGATGGAAGAACACAGCAGGTTGGAGAAAACAGAACTGCTTACTTTCCTTCCGGCAGGCTTCTTTGTCAACAGGATAAAACAGAGATGATTGAGGTAAGGGCGTTCATTAAAAAAGCGTTCACTCCTTCTCGTCAAAAAGCTGGTATCCTCTTTACTGAAATCTGCAGCATACTTTGCTTCCGCAAACCAATCCTGTTTATGAAATACCGCATGCTTTGGCAGTATGCGCACCGCCTTGATCAATGATTGATGTAAAGCTTCGTATTTCTGGTCGGATAAGGTGAAGAGTTCCGGCAGCCGCACTTCATAAGCAATGGTAATGTCACCTTGCTTTGAAAGGATGCAATCATGCTCCACACCAAATATTGGCAATATGTCTTCAAGTCGCTTTCCATCATTTACTTTTTTTGAGTTAGCGTCAGCGGGCAGACTATGCCTGGAACAGCTCTGAGTAACTAGTAATTTGTTTTGTGGCGTTATTCCCGCATTATTTTACGCACAGTATGGGTTTGGCAAAAGTTACCATCATTCCATCTGAAATGATCAAAGTTCAAAACACATAAGATCATCAGGACATATATGGCAGCTACTATAAAGCAAACCTCTTCGGTGTTCAGCGTTACCTATATGGCAGAAATCAAATGAAGTCAAAATAATGCCATTTTCAACCTCTTTTTCACTTTAATTATTTATAAGCTTAACCAGCTTAAGCGATTTTCTGTTCAGGCGTATTCCGGTTAACAAACAATGTTTGTGTTGGATAAGCAAATTCAATCCCTTTGCTCTCAAATATCCTGTAAAGGTTAAGGTATACAGCCTGCTGCCTGTCCATATAAAGATTATAATCTGCCGTAAGTACGAAGTAAACAAACTCAAAGTTTAAACTGAAATCTCCAAAGCCTGAAAAATGACCACGATCGTAAGTTAGATCTTCATTGCTTGTGATAATATCTTTTACTATTTCCGGAATAGCTTCCAATACATCAGCAGGCGTTTGATAGGTAACGCCAATATTAAAGACCACTCTTCTTCTTTCCATACGTTTGAAATTATGTACGCGGGAATCAGTGAGGTCTTTGTTGGAGAAAACAAGTTGTTCGCCTGTAATAGCCTTAATCCTTGTTGTTTTAATGCCAATGTATTCAACAAGCCCTATTTTATCATCAACAATAATAAAATCGCCTATTTCAAATGGCCTATCAAAAAGAATTACAAAATAACTGAAGAGATCACCCAAAATAGCTTGTGCTGCCAATGCTATGGCAATACCGCCAATACCCAAACCTGCAATAATTGTAGTTACATTATATCCTAAATTATCGAGTAGAAAAACGATGCCGAGCATCCATATGATTATTTTGATAATAACCAATAAACCTCGTGCCTGCTTTTGCTTAAGATCAGCATCATCCTGGTGTTTTAAAAAGCTTAATACAAAATATTGTACGGTTGCACTAATAAATTTTAAAATAAAGAAAGTGCAAACCAACAGCAACGCGACATGGATAATGTCATCTATTTTTTTCGGAAAATTGAGGTAGTTTAAACCTCCATAGACCACAAGGGTATATAAAATAGGTATTAGTGATCTTTCAAATGACTCTATGATAAAATCGTCCAACGAGGTTTTTGTTTTTTGTGACCATTTTTTAAGCCGTTTAAGCAAACCACCTTTGATTAATTTTAACATAGCCAATCCGACCAAAATGCCGCCAATAACGATTATCCATGTAAGCAAGGTGTTTCCAAAATAAACATTGTTTAAAAGGTTATTCATGATTCAAATTTTACAGGTAAATACAATTATTGTTGCGCGATTGCAAACACAAGCCGGATAATAACAAAAAGTTTTTAATTGGAAAAATATACGAGCATAAAATCAACACGCCTGTTTCATCGTCCGTTATTTCATCCTGGCCTTAATCCTCCATAAAACATTCTACCGGTTATTGGCTGCCAAACTAATGCGGCACCAACACATCCACTGAATGGTTCATTAGCCGCTATAATGGCATTCCTTTGATAAAAAATTGATGAGATTTTCTGCAACCGAGATACAATTAACAATCTTTTCCTTTTCAAATGGTTTTTGCAGCAATATGCTGTCGCAAGGGCTTTTACGTAAGCGGGTGATATGCCAAAGCTATAGCCAATCTTCATAGAGGCTGGCAACTTCTGTTTGAGTACTATTTACCCTCCGCATTATCGAGATGATCCGCTAATATCTAAAAAATACTGTTTCAATCACAGCACAAAATTGCCCTGCATTAATAGCGGCTATCGATAAATAAGAAGCTGAAAAAATCGTTAAGCACATTTAAGATTTCAAAGAATAGTCTTGTGCACTGATAGACTTTCTCCAAACGTTTTATTGCAAGATCAATTTTGATTTAAAAACTTTTCCATGAATTTTTTTCCGATAACACTTAGTATTGAATAAGCTTTATTGCGCCAGGCGATCTTGTAATAATTTTTAAACATACGTTTTGTTTAAGCTAATAGCTACCAGCCATTAGCTGTTAGCTAATTTTTATTCCGTTTTTAAACTCTTCACCGGGTTCACTCTTGCTGCTTTAATTACCTGGAAGCTTACCGTTATCAGTGCAAGCAATAATGCCACCATGCCTGCCAGTAAAAACATCCACCATTCTATACTGATGCGGTAAGCAAATTTTTGCAGCCATTTGTTCATTGCCCACCACACAAGCGGCGATGCAATGAGCGTGGCGATAATAACCAGCACTACATATTCTTTAGATAACAACTGCACAATACCCGCAACAGATGCACCCAGCACTTTCCTGATACCAATTTCTTTGGTTCGCTGAAATGCAGTAAGCACGGCAATTCCAAATAAGCCAAGGCAACTGATGAATATAGAAATGGCTGTAGCAAGATTGATAAGCTTCGCCAGGTTTTCTTCCTGTTGGTACATGTTGGCAATGGCTTCATCGTAAAATTTATAGGTAAAACTTTCGGGTGGATAAAACTGGTACCAGGTTTTTTCAATAGCCTTCAATGTTTTTTGCCACCGCGATGGATCGCCTGCAAGTTTGATATTAAATGAAGAGAGGCCTTCTTTATCGCTTTCAAAAGCCATCGGGTCGATGGTGGTGTAAAAATTTTGCTGGTGAAAATCTTTTACCACACCAACAATGGGAAACTTTGCATGCTGCTGTCCAATCATTTTACCAAGTGCATCCTGCGGCGATGCGAACCCAAAAGCATGTACAGCCGTTTCATTAATTACATATTCATTGGTAGTGTCTGATGCATAAATATTTCTTCCGGCTACCAGTTTCATACCATATAAACGGAGGTAGGCTGTATCCACTTCTTTCCTGAAAACCTGCCTGCTAACGGGTTCTTTTCCATTGGGTGTATAATCATACTGGCTTGATGAGTAATTCCTGCTCATCGGCGCATCGCCTAAAGCAGCATTTTGTACGCCGGGAATATTTTTCAGTTCTGCCAGCAGCGTAAATTGTTTGCCTGCATAGTTTTTATTGCTTGCATATTTCCATGGTACATCTGCCAGCACTACCGCATCTTTATTAAAACCCATATCACTGTTAAGCACATACTGTAACTGTTTTGCTACAATAATGGCGCTTGTAATAAACACCAGTGCAATTACAAACTGAAACACGATTAACGCTTTTTGCAGGCTAAAGCCGCTGCTGTTTTTTTGCCTGAGCGACGTATTTCTGAATACATTTACTGCCTTCACTTTTGTGATGAGCCAGCCCGGGTAAAGACCCGCTAATACCGTTACAATAATTGCCAGTATGATGATAAAAATAATGAGCTGCCATACGTTGGCAAAGGGCGTTATTCCTTGCGGAATAATATCGCTTAACAACCAGAAACCAAGCTGGCTTAGCACGAATGAAGAAACGCCTGCCAGTATAGTTGTAATAAAGGTTTCGCTTAAAAACTGGCTGATTAACCGGCTGCGGCTACTGCCCAGCGTTTTGCGCACACCAATTTCTTTTGCCCGTTGCGGAAGGCCGGCAATACTCATGTTAATGTAATTGATGCAAGCCAGCAGCAGCAGGAACAGGGCAATGCCCATCAAACCATATAACACGGGTTTGCTGGCTTTGCGCTCTTCCCATTGAAGCATGGTAGCGAAATGCGATTCTTTCAACGGGAGTAATTCATACCATTGTTTGTATTTGAAATTATCAGTTCGTGTTGCTTCAAATGCTCGTCTTTTTTTAGCAGAAAGGCTGTCAATTTTTGCTGTTATTTCAGCAGGATTTACACCTTGTTTTAATTGCAGGTAAAGCTTATCTGAGCCGTTGGTGTTTGTCCATTGCGCCATTTCATAGGCTTTCGCTGGCAGCGAACAAAACTCCTGTGTAGTAAATTCTGTAGGCGTTGGGTAATCGGCAACAATACCGGTAATAGTACGCGTAACGGTATCCTGGTAGCCATAATAGGTAATAGTTTGATTGAGTATACCGGCCAGTTTTTGATTAGGAAAATATTTTTTTGCCCGGCTCTCTGTAAGTACAACACTGTTTGGCGCAGTAAAAGCTGATCGCTTATTGCCTGCCAGCCAATGGTAAGGCAGCATAGTAAAATAGGTGGAATCGGTTGCTGCCACATTTTCAGGCTCGTCAACCATTAACGGTTTACCATTGCTGTAATTTACCTGGAGCGCTTTAAGCCCTGCACCAAGCAAAGGCACTGTATAATCAATACCGACAATTTCCTGGCGAATGCCCTGGTACATTGGTTTAGACACACCACCATTGTATTGCTCTTTTTCATCAAACACAAAGCCCGTTAGTACACGATAAATGTTTTCTTTACCGGGAAGATTTTTTTCGTAGCTGAACTCATAACTTACGATGCAGTAAATAACCCAGCAGGCGCTGATGCTGATGGCCAGCCCTAAAATGTTTAATGCAGTAAATAGTCGTTGCCGCCATAGGTGCCGAAATGTTGTTTTAAAATAATTTTTAAACATAAGTTTTTGTTTGGTTAATAGCTTTCAGTCATTAGCTGTTATCTAAGATTTATTCTGTTCTTAAACTCTTTACAGGATTTGCGATTGCTGCTTTTATTGTTTGAATGCAAATCAATAATGCTGTTATCAACCCCAGACAAATAATTGAAATAATAAATGGTGTTGCTGTTACATTAATTCTGTAAGCATAACCTTGCAGCCAGCCATGCATAATCATGTAAGCAAGCGGGCATGCAACAATCGCAGCAATAACAATAATCCATAAAAATTCTTTCATGAATAAACTAATAATACCACTTACTGAAGAACCCAACACTTTCCTGATACCTATTTCTTTCGTGCGTTTTTGAATGCTTAATGAAATCAATCCAAGCACACCAAGCAACACAATAATTAATGATAAAACAGTTGATGTATAAGCAGCTTGTTTCAACTGCAGTTCGGTGCTGTAAATCTTTTGCAGCGTTTCATCCATAAAGCGATATTCAAATGGAGCGCCAGGCATTAATGCAGACCATTTTTTTTGCAGCGCATTTATTTCATCCGGAATATTTCCTGGCTTTAACCTGATGGTGAGATAACGATAAAACGGATTGAGTTTTACATTCACAAAACACATTACCGGGATGGTTCCCTGCATGCTCCATAAATGAAAATCTTTAACCACGCCTGAAATAGTAAAGAGGGTATTGCCGAAACCTTGTAATTTTATTTGCTGGTTGATGGCATCATGTGCATCCCTCCAGCCAAAGGCTTTTGCGAACGTTTCGTTGATAACAATTTTTGAAGAATCGTTCGCTTCATTGGTATTAAAAAAATTACCGGCCGCCATGGGTACTTTATACGTTGATGCATAATTTTCATCCGTGGTATAAAGCTCTGTATAAATTGCCTGGGTTGAATCTTGCCCTAATTTATAAGCTGCGCTACTTCCGTTATTTCCGTTTGGAATTTCCCATGATACTGCGGCATTACTTACCTGCGGCATGGATGCAATTTCATTGCGAATGGTTTCCATGTGCGCAACGCCTTGTGCACTCCAGTCTCTTGGCACCTGCGCAGATATGAGATATTCTTTATCATAACCCAAATCTTTACCAAACAAATAATTTACCTGTTTCGAAATAACGATGCTGCCGATTAAAACAATTGCTGCAATACAAAATTGAAAAGCGACCAACGATTTACGCAGTAAAATATTTTCTTTTATTGATGTAAGCTTTCCTTTGATTACTTCAGCAGATTTTAGAGATGATAAAACGGTTGCAGGATAAATGCCGGCGAGCAAACCAATGATAAGCGTAAGCAATATTGGTATGAAATATATATAAACAGGAAAACTGAAGAATGTTGGAATGTTTTTGCCCAATACATTACTTAAATAAGGACGCATGAACACATAAATTATAAGCGCTACCATCGTCGAAAAGAAAACAAGCAAAACAGATTCAGTTAAGAATTGAAGTATTAATTGTTTTCGCATGCCGCCAAGCACTTTGCGCACACCAATTTCTTTCATGCGTGATGATGCTTTGCTGATGGAAATATTTATGAAATTGATAATAGCCATCAATAAAATAAATGCAGCAATGCACGAAAGCGTGTATAACATTTTTTCAACCAGGTTATTATTCGCCTGCAAATAATAATCGTTTAACGATACAATCACCGTATGCGTTTGCTTTAAATCAACTGAAGTGTTTTGATGAATCAAATGCCTGATAGGTTCTTCAAGTTGTTTTGGTGTAACACCTTTTTGTAATTGAATATAGCTAACAATTGATGCGTTGTTCCAGC
The DNA here is from genome assembly GCF_051953455.1 of Parafilimonas sp. NCBI lineage: Bacteria > Pseudomonadati > Bacteroidota > Chitinophagia > Chitinophagales > Chitinophagaceae > Parafilimonas > Parafilimonas sp. The sequence continues at coordinate 36,099 of NZ_JBQCIT010000049.1, forward strand.
TATCCATTTGTTGCCTGTTAAAAAAATTTATAGAACCAGGCGATAAAAAAACGCCGTTGATATTATCATCATTTATTTTGCTTATAGAATTTTCCGGCATTGATTTTAATACTGCCGTAATCATAAAACCGTGTTGGCCGCCTGAAAAATTATCTATGGTAAATGTTTGCCCAACAACATTTGTTCTGCCAAAATATTTCTTTGCAGTTTCTTCTGTAATTACTGCGGAATATGGGTCATTAAAAGCAGTTTTGATATTGCCATGTAAAACCGGAAAGCCATACATTGAAAAGAGCGTGCTGTCATTTATTTGAATGCCTTCGCGAAAATGTTTATCTCCTTTTGATACAGTTGAAGTAATACCATCCCAGCGATAATAGTTGGCAACCAAACCCGGGTATTGTTCTTTCAATGCCTTTGCAAGATTGCCGAATGTTGTTAAATAAAAAGTCGGGTCAGTTCCATATTTTGTTTGAATGATGTATTGATCATTTTCATTTTTAAGCGAAGCGTTTACGCGCAAAGCATTCCAAACATAGGCACCAATTAAAAATGCAAATGCAATACCTATTGCAAGTCCGCCAACATTAATGAATGAATGGAATTTATATTTTGAAATATTGCGCCAGGCTATTTTGAAATAATTTTTAAACATAGAAGTTTGTTTGAGCTATTAGATAGTTTTACTCCGTTCTTAAACTTTTTACCGGATTTGTTATCGCTGCTTTGATGGATTGAAAGCTTACTATAGACAATGTGATCATGATTGTGCCAATACCTGCCAATGCAAAGAACCACCATGATACTTCTATGCGGTATTGATAATGCTGCAGCCAGTGATGTATAAAATAATGAGAAACCGGCACCGCTATAATAAAGGATAAGATGACTATCAAGATAAATTCTTTGGCTAATAAATGCCAGAGGTTGAATACCGATGCGCCTAAAACTTTTCTTATACCAATTTCTTTGGTGCGTTGTTCCGCAACAAATGAAGCCAACCCGAACAGGCCGAGACAGGAAATAAAGATGGCCAACAAGGAAAAAATAGTTGCAAGGCTTCCCATTTGTTCTTCATCTGCGAATTTTTTTGCAAATTCTTCATCCGTGAACTTGAAAATGAACGGGCTTGCGGGATTGTATTTTTTAAAAACAGTTTCAATTTTGCTTAATGCGATACGTACAGGCATTTGTGGATTTATACGCACGGTAATAAAATTGGCATAATCATAATCCAATACAAATAAGGATGGCTCTGCAGGTTGATAGGGGGAACCCATAACCAGGTTTTTTACTACACCAAGCACCGTAAAATTTCTTCCGTTCCATCTTATTGTTTTTCCAACGGGTTGTCTAAAACCCATTAACTTTAAAGCAGCTTCATTAATTATTATTCCACTGCTGTCTGTTGCAAAAATTCTTGAGAAATCCCTTCCTGCCAAAAGGTGCCATCCGAGCGTATTGCCATAATCATGCGTTGCCCTGATAATTTTGAAAAGGGGCGTTGTGCCGGGCGCTTTTCCTTCCCAACTTAAACCTTTTTCATCTTCTGGTACTTCCGTTGAACTTACAGATGATTTGGTCATGTTTAAAGCTGCGCCTGTTTCTATTAAATCATTTCGCATGTTATTATAAGAAGCCTGGTATAGATCGGACGTGTTCATGCTAACGGTAATTAATCCATTAGTTGCATAACCAACAGGGCGGTTTTTTGCAAACTGAATCTGTTTGTAAACAACGATTGTGGCAATGATGAGTGTTATAGAAACAGAAAATTGCACCACCAGTAATACTTTACGGGGGACCGAAGCAAAGCGCCCTGTTTTAAAGTTTCCTTTTAAAACTTTTAAAGGGTTAAATGCCGACAAATAAAATGCAGGATAACTGCCTGCAATAACACCGGTAAAAACAGTGAAGCTTAATATTAATATCCAGTAAAGGGTAGAACTATATGGAATAACAATTGCTTTATCTGTAAGCCTGTTAAAGAAAGGAAGGGATAATTGAGTGATGGCAACGGCAATTACCAGTGCGATGAATGCATTTAATAAGGCCTCTGTAAGAAATTGTTTTATTAACTGAATACGCAATGAGCCAAGTGTTTTTCTAACGCCAACCTCCTTTGCTCTTTTGGCACTTCTTGCAGTTGACAAATTCATAAAATTGATGCAGGCAAGCAGCAATACAAACAAACCAATAGTGCCAAACATCCACACAATGCGAATACGCCCTTCAGCCAGCTTTCCGTTTTCAAATTCATTGTACAAGTGCCATTTATTCATTGGGTAGAGCATTACCTGCTCATTGCCATCTTTCACATGGGCGGAAGGAATATTTTTTATCTTGCTGCTCACTTTTTCTATGTCGGCATAATCATTCATCTGCACATATAATTTCCAGAAGCGTGTGTTCCAGTCGCCTTGTGCATCTTTTACCCAGCCTGCAAATTCATTTACGGCTTTGTCAAATGGAAGAAATATTTTAGTTTCATAGAAAGATGAATTTTTAGGCAAATCTTTAAAAACACCGGCTACCTTCAGTTGCATCATGTTATCCATCTTTATTGTTCTGTTCATAGGATCGGCATCGCCAAACATAGCTTTGGCAACGGATTGTGCAATTAAAACAGAAGAAGGGTCGTTTAACGCATTACGGCTGCCTTCAAGCATATCAAGTGTAAGCATTTCAGGCAACGCAGGCTGGGTCCATACACCGGAAACAGAAAGTTTTTTTTCACCCAGTGATAAAATATGAGTAAAGTTCTGCCAAACAAGCGCCACACGCTTAAAATCAGAAGCATAGTTATTACGCAACACTTCAGCCATTGGTATCGACGCCAGTTCACTGCTGCTTGTTTGGTTATTGAAAGTTTGAAAATCTATAACCTGGGCAATTCTGTTATGGTTTTTATGATAATCATTAAATGAAATTTCATCCCAAATCCATAAACCAATCAGCATGGCCACAGCCATTCCGGCAGCAAGCCCGCTGATATTAATGATAGAAGAAATTTTATTCTTCAATAAATTTCTCCAGGCATTTTTGAAATAATTTTTGAACATAAAATTTGATTTGCGATAGCTGATTTAATGCTGACTATTCGTTGTTAACAGATTTATTCCGTTCTTAAACTTTTTACCGGGTTGGCATTTGCAGCTCTGATGGCACGATAGCTAACGGTAAACAATGCGATTAAAAATGAAACAACAACCGCCAGTACAAATATGCCAAAGCTGATATTTATCCTGTACACAAAACCCTGCAGCCAGTTATTCATAAAATACCATGCAACCGGCGCGGCTACGGCAAAAGCAACAGCAATAAGCCATACATATTCTTTTGAAAACAGGTAAACAATATTGGCAACACCGGCGCCCAACACTTTGCGTATGCCCACTTCTTTCGTTTTCTGCACTGCCATAAAAGAAACCAAGCCATACAAACCTAAGCACGAAATAAAAATAGCGATGCCTGCGAAAATTTTATACAGCAATGCAAGCCTTGTTTCCTGTGCATAAAACTTTGTAATGGTTTCATCAGTAAAATGGCTCATGAATGCATACTCAGGATATGTTTTTTCCCATATGCTTTTTACCTGCGCAACTGTTTGCGCAATGTTGCCTTTGCGAAGCTTTACTGCCACTTCGTAGTAATTATCTTTCCCGGGAAAAATAGCAAGCACAGGCACGGCATCTCTTAAAGAAGTCGTTTTAAAATCTTTTACTACGCCAGCTATAGGCACCCATTCGCCGCCACCAATGCGTATATCTTTTCCAACGGCTTTTTGTGCATCAGTAATACCAAGCTTTTTCAGCAACGCTTCATTCACTACTACTTCTTTTAAAGTATCGCTTGCTGTAAAATTTTTGCCGGCAATAATGTGCAAACCAAATGTTTTTATATAATCTTCATCACCGTTTTTCAGGTACAAGGGAAAGTCTTTATCTTCTGTATGATTGAATGCAAAATTGGTAGCAGATTTATTGTTAGATGAAGGTTCGTCGCTTGTAAATGAAACACTTTCTACGCCAGGGTTGTGAAGTAACTGCTGTTTTAACGGCTCCATGCGGTAGCGGTGTCCACTGTCAGCATAAGCAGGCAAAATCAGCACGGCATCTTTATCAAATCCAAGGTCTGCATTGCGCACATAATTCATCTGGCTTACCGCAACAATAGTTCCTATAATCAGCATTTGCGAAATGGCAAATTGTGTTACCACTAAAATTCTTCTTAACGACATACCGCCAATACTTGCAGAAGCCATCTTGCTTTTTAATGCCTGCACAGGTTTGTATCGCGATAAAACAATAGCAGGATAAATGCCTGAAAGAATAGTAACGATAACAACTTCAGCTAACAGAAAAAATACAGTTGATGCGTTAACAAGGCTGATATCAGCCGGTACGGTTGCCACGTGCGATAAATATGGCAGCGATAATTTTGCAATAAGCACAGCAATGCAGGTTGATATAACCACCACTATAAACGTTTCACTCATTACCTGTGCAATTAAACGGCTGCGTGTGCTGCCCAACACTTTGCGTATTCCAATTTCTTTGCTTCTGCCAATTGCCTGCGCTGTTGCAAGATTTATATAATTGATGGATGCCATTACAATAATCAGCAGTCCAATTAAGGCAAGCGTTAGTAAGATATTCTTGTTGCTGATGTGGTCGCCGAAAGTTCCGTAATGCCGGTTGAAATGCATATCTTTTAAGGGTTGCAATTCGTAATGCCTGCTACTGCTTAAATCTTTTTCCTTTTGTTTGGTGATGAATGTATTAAGCTGTGCATTTACGGAAGCAACATTGCCTGTTTGCGGTAACACCACATACAACTGGTTATTGCTTCCCAGGCTGCCCCAATTATCTGAATGCCCGTACATGGTTCCATATATTTTAAGCGCATCATACGGCAGGAATGCAATGATGGGAAAATCCGAATTTTCCGGCGCATCTTCTACAACACCCTTTACCTGTAATAAGATGGTGTTATCCAGTTTTAAAAATTTGCCCATCGCATTCTTCCAGTCGCCAAAATATTTATTAGCAAGTGTTCTGTTTAAAATAACAGACGAAGGGTCATTCAAAACATTTTTATTTCCAGCGAGCCAGGTTGTATTAAAAACATCGAAGTAAGAAGGCTTTGTGAAAAGCGCTGTTTTTTCCTGCTCTATAAATTTTTTATCGGATGCGGCAACATCGTTTTTGTTGTTACTTAAAACTGTAAACTGCGGCCAGTCGGCTTCTGTTACAGGAACTGTTTTTGTAAACTGCGGAAAGCTGGCAGTAACCGCATTTATTGCAGGCACTTCCATTCCCGGATTGTGTTCGGTATTACCATCTTTATGGCTTGTATTGGTTACAATGCGATAAATACTGTTATAGTTTTTTTGAAACGTATCATAGCTTAGTTCATACGATACCACCATAAAAATTAACAGCGTTGCCGCAATGCCAATAGTTAGCCCGGAGATATTAATGAAGGAATAAATTTTATTCTTCATTATGCTGCGCCATGCAGTTTTGAAATAATTTTTAAACACGTTGTGCAATTTTTTAAGTTGTACATTTTATATATAAGTAAGCTGTTAGCTTTTACTCATCATTTATAATTCTTCATTCTGTTCTCAAACTCTTCACCGGATTGGCAATGGCTGCTTTTAATGACCGATAACCAACTGTGAGCAATGCTATAACAAACGTTATGGAAATAGCTAAAAGAAAAACACCAAAGCCTATTTGTATTCGATACTTAAAGTCCTGCAAGTATTTGTTCATAAGCAACCAGCCGATGGGAGCAGCTATAGCAAATGCAACTATCAATAAACGGCCGAACTCTTTTCCAAACAACCATAAAATACTTTCAATACGTGCGCCCAATACTTTGCGTACGCCTATCTCTTTTGTTTTCTGTATAGCCATAAACGAAACCAATCCATATAAACCAAGGCAGCCAATTAAAATAGCTATGCCTGCAAAAAATTCAATCAGCTTTAGCATGATGTCGTCGAGCTCATAATACTTCGCAATCTTATCATCTAAAAATTCTTTGTTGTAAACATATTGAGGGTAAACACTGTTCCATGATTTTTCTATGGCTGTAAGCGTCGGTTGCATATTCCGCATATTCATCTTCACTGCAAAATGCTCGCTGTAAGCATAAGATGGAAACATAGCCACAGGGTCTATGTCCGCACGAAATGATTTATCATAAAAGTCTTTTACTACACCAACAACAGGGGCACTAACGCCATCTACTGTTATAATTTTATTGATGATTTCCTGCGGAGATTTTAAGCCAAGTTTTTTAATCATCGTTTCATTTACTATATATTGATTAATAGTATCCGAAGCGTAAATATTCCTGCCTGCAACGAGTTTTAAGTTAAATAAGGAAAGATAATTTTCGTCAATGCCTTTTCCATTGACTGACCATAGCTCGTTTTTTGCTTTATTATCATAACGTATGCCTTTCAAATAACTATGGTTTGAACCTGGCGCTTCCGTGCATAAGCTAACATCCTTAATATTTGGAATTTCTTTCAATTCATTTTTTAATAAGTGCATTTTTAAATTACCGGTGCTGTCGTTGATCGGAACAGGCAGCATAACTATATCATCCTTATCAAAACCCAAATCTGTATTTTTTGAAAAATGCATTTGTGCCGCTATGATAATAGTGCCGATGATTAAGAGTTGAGATATGGCAAACTGTGTGATTACCAACCCTCGACGTAAAGAGAACCCGCCAACATTTTTCTGAGAAAGTTTTCCTTTTAAAGCTGTAATTGGTTTAAAGCCTGATAATATTAACGCCGGGTATGAACCTGAAAGAAAAACAACTACAATGGCTGTAATAGCAATAAATAATAAGAGCGATAAATTATAAACAGGATTAATTGTAAGCTCCGTTTTGAACAGGCTGTTTACAAAAGGTAAACTTAATTCTGCCAAACAAAAAGCGAGTAAAACCGCAAACAGCGTAATCAGCGCTGTTTCTGCAATAAACTGCCGAAACAATTGTTTGCGCATGCTGCCTAACACTTTTCTTATTCCAATTTCTTTACTTCTGTTTAATGCCTGCGCTGTGGCAAGGTTGATGAAGTTGACACAGGCAGTTATTATCAAAAACAATCCTATAAAAGCAGCGGCCCATAAATACTTTTTATCTGCATAACCATCGTAATCAGCATTAAAATGAATATCACTCAATGGCTGCATTTTAAATTTAAAAGCATTTTTGTTTTCTCTGTTTGCGTAATATTTATTCATCAGTTGGGGAAACACTTTTTCAACTGCTGCTGCTGTTATGCCTGGCTTCAACAAAAGAAAAGTGTTGGTTTCACTGCTAAATCCGTCCCAACTGTCATCACTTGCCAGCCAGTCGCTAAATGCTTTTAAAGTTTTATCGCTTACATAAATTTCCTGCGTTCTGTCAGTGTTTAGAGGAATGTCTTTTAATACGCCCGTTATCTTACAATCAGCAATATTATTAATGCGTATCACTTTGCCCATTGCATCTGTATTACCAAAATATTTTTCTGCTAGTTTTTGGGTGATGATGGCTGTGTTCGGTTCAGCAAGTGCTGTTTTTATATTTCCTTCTGCAAGCGGAAAATTAAAAATGTCAAAGAAATCTGAAGTAGTTATAGCAAAGCCATTTTCTTCACTGAATTTTTTGCTTTCATTTTGTGATGATGGAATGGTAACAGATGCCTTCCAGAATACATTTACTCTTGCAACCTTATCAGTAAACGTGTAATCACTGCTCATTGCTTTTGCCAATGGCGAAGGTGTGCCCCGTGAATAAAAAATATTGCCAACATGTATTTCAGTAACGATGCGATAAATCCTGTCTTTATTTTTATTGAACTGGTCAAAGCTTAAATGATAAGAAACAATCGTAAAAATTAATATGCTGCAGGCAATGCCCAATGACAAGCCGACAATATTTAGAGCAGCATAGGTTTTATTGCGTACAAGATTGCGCCACGCGGTTTTGCAATAATTTTTAAACATACAAGTTGATTTAGTGATGAAAGCAGCCTGATTAAAAATCTGCCGATTTCCCATCTGCCGGCAGAAAGTATTTAAAAGCGTAATCCTTCACGAACGGAACTCATCAAGCTAAGCTGTTTCAACGAGTATGCCAATACCAAAACCCTTATTCAGCAAGCATTTCAGGAAAAACAATTTTGGTTATTGTTCGGAAACGAACAGTTTTTGTACGGGTATGAACTTGGTACTGCTGTTCGAATGTCCGGTAAGGTGTTGTGCCGGAAGGCACCATTATAGGCTGTTTAGCCTATTCGCATCATCCTGTATATTTGATTGGAAACAACTGTTTTTTTACATGTTCTCATTATTCATGATTTTAATATAGTATGTCAATGATCAGACATAGTTTATCAATACTTCTTTATAGTATTCTATTGCTCGCTGGCAAAGCATCAGTAGCACAAACAACCACTGAAAAAATAAATAAGTTTCTTCATGAAAAAATGGTGGATGAACAGATTCCCGGGCTTCAGGTGGTTGTTATCAGAGGCAACAAAATAGTATTGTCGGAAGCGATGGGAATGGCAAATGTTGCTTTTTCAGTTCCGGTTACAAAAAATACTTTGTTTTCAATAAACTCCATAGCCAAAGTGTTTACAGGGACCGCAATTATGCAATTGGTTGAGGAAGGTAAAATTGGCATCCAAAAGCCGGTCGGGGATTACCTGGACAGTTTACCGGCAAACTGGCAACCGGTTACGCTCAGGCAATTGCTCGGTCACACTTCCGGTCTTCCTGACATCGAAGATGATTCCACCGGAGGGCTTGTGGGCAACAAGGGGGAAGCCACTGCATGGAAAACAGTTCAAGCAATGCCCATGCAAGCTGAGCCGGGAGACCGGTTCAGTTATAACGCCACTAATTATCTGTTACTGCAAAAAGTAATTGAAAAGTATGGCAAACTTCCTTTCGAACAATTCATCCGGAAATATCAACTAAACCCTGTAGGAATGACGAAAACCATTTTTGGAAATTCTTATGATGTCGAAAAAAATAAAGCCCCGACTTATTGCTACTATTATTTCGATAAAGAGTCGGGGGAATATGTAAAGCGCGATCAACTGCTTGAAACTTATGAAAATTTTCCGAAAATATTCAGGGCTGATGCAGGTATGTTCAGTACAGCAGAGGAAATGGCCCGATGGATTATCGCTCTGCAGGATAACCGGCTTCTCAGGAAAAAAGAAAATATTAAAACAATGTGGGAGCCTGTGAAATTGAACAACGGGAAAATTGAAGGTTTTGGTGATATTTTAAATGGTTATGCACTAGGCTGGCCGGTAGTTGTTCGAAGCAGGCATCCAGCTATTGCCCCAATTGGAGGCGGCCGGGCGGCATTTATGATTTACCCGGAAGATAATTTATCGATTATACTGCTGACTAATCTTAGCGGATGTTCGCCTGAATTAATTATTGATCAAATCGCTGGTATGTATTTTACAAACTAGCTATGCCGATTCTGTTATCAGGTGAGAAATAAACTTAAATCTCAATAGAATAGAGTCATTATCTTTCAGTAGGTCAACGTAGCTCTGCAGAAATGCAGGAAATATCAATCAAAATTGCGGCCTGCATCCCTGGCATATCATCCCAGCAGGCAAGCACTGGTACAGGAATTACAAAGTAGCTGAAACGGTGTTCAAGCATTTGAGATCGCTTGAATTAAAATACTCTCAATCATAAAAGTTAGTTACCATGGATCAATATGAACATGAACAGATGCATCACAGCAAAACGGAGCAGGCTACCATGGACCATTCCAAAATGGATCATGCCAAAATGCAACACGATCACGGCGCCATCCCCATGGGTATGCCGGGGCATGACCATCATAAAATGATGATACAGGATTTCCGGAAACGGTTCTGGATTTCCACTCTCATTACCATTCCAATCCTCGTTTTCTCTCCTATGATCCAGGATTTCTTTGGATACACCTTGCTCCTTCCGGGCAATTCTATTTTCTTTTTGCCTTTTCATCCATCATTTACTTTTGGGGAGGGTGGCCTTTCCTGAAGGGTTTTTATAATGAACTCAAATCGAAAGGCCCCGGCATGATGACGCTGATTGCAATGGCGATATCGGTAGCCTATTTTTATAGCACAGCTACGGTATTTGGATTGAAGGGTGTTGACTTTTTCTGGGAGTTGGCCACGCTTATTGATATCATGTTGCTGGGTCACTGGCTGGAGATGAAGTCCGTATTGGGAGCATCCAAAGCATTACAACTGCTGGTAAGCATGATGCCAGCAGAAGCCCATCGGGTGAAAGCCGACGGGCAGGTAGAAGAGGTAAAACTCGAAGTGCTGGAAAAAAATGATATCATATTGATCAAGCCGGGTGAAAAAGTGCCTGCCGACAGCATCATTGTGGAAGGAAGCAGCTACTTGAATGAATCCATGCTGACAGGCGAGTCAAAACCCATAAAAAAAGAAAAAGGGAATAAAGTAATTGGCGGGTCTGTAAACGGCAATGGTTCGCTGAAGGTACAGGTAGAACATACCGGCAAAGACAGCTACCTGAACAAGGTAATCAAATTGGTGGAGGAAGCCCAGAAAGCCAAATCGAAGATGCAAAACCTGTCGGACCGGGCTGCTAAATGGCTTACCTATATTGCCTTATTGATTGGCTTCGGAACACTGGCGGTATGGTTAATTGCAGGCCAGCCCTTTGTATTTGCACTGGAACGGATGGTAACAGTAATGGTCATTGCATGCCCGCATGCACTGGGTCTGGCTATACCGTTAGTCGTTGCCATTTCTACGGCGGTGTCTGCACAAAACGGTTTGCTGATACGCAACCGTACCGCATTTGAAGAATCACGAAAAATAACAGCGCTTCTGTTCGATAAAACCGGAACACTTACAACCGGCGTGTTTGGGGTTAACCGGTTTGAGGCTATTGATCCAACTTTCACAAAAGAAGAAGTACTGCGGCTGGCCAGCGCTTTAGAGCAAACTTCCGAGCATCCCATAGCGGTTGGTATTATTCAAAAAGTAAAAGAACTGAACATCAAGGTTCCCCGGGCCGATCAGTTCAATGCCATTACCGGGAAGGGTGTGGAGGCCGAAGTAGAAGGGAAAAATGTAAAAGTGGTGAGCCCCGGTTATTTAAAAGAAAAAAATATTTTACTCCCCACGGATGCTGTTTCCAGCAAAGCAGAAACCGTTGTCTTTGTACTGGTGAATGAAAAGGTAACGGGGTTTATTGCTTTGGCAGATACCGTAAGACCGGAAAGTAAAGTGGCTATTGAAATGTTTAAGCGTAATGGTGTTAAAACCTATATGGTTACCGGCGATAACAAAATAGTGGGCGAAGCGGTAAGTAAAGAATTGGGACTGGACGGCTTTTATGCCGAAGTACTGCCACACCAGAAAGTAGAAATCGTTAAACAGTTGCAGGACAAAAAGGAATTTGTTGCGATGACCGGCGATGGTGTAAATGATGCGCCTGCACTGGCGCAGGCGGATGTTGGAATCGCAGTTGGTTCGGGTACGGATGTGGCAGCCGAAACCGCCGACATTATTTTGGTAAACAGTAACCCGAAAGATATTGCCAATCTTATTCTTTTTGGTAAGGCTACTTATACCAAAATGATCCAGAACCTCGTGTGGGCTACCGGATATAATACAATAGCCATTCCCTTAGCAGCGGGGGTTTTATATTCATCAGGATTTGTATTAGGCCCGGCGGTAGGCGCCGTATTTATGAGCCTGAGCACGATCATTGTAGCAATGAACGCACAACTTTTAAAAAGGAAGATCGGGAATAAATAACCGTCTATCCAAAAGGCACACACGGGTGAAGTAACAGCCATCCTGTTCAGCTTATTTGTTATTAGGACAGGCTACGGGGTGTTGCTGTGCTTGCATTTTTTGCCGAAAGGCTTGCCTTAAAAAGTGGGGGGTTGATCAAAAGGCGATCAATTTTCATATTTGGGGCGCTTACCAGTATTTACCCGTTTTTTCAACTGGTTTTTGCCTTGATGTGGGGTAAATTATCCGACCGCCTGGGAAATCGGATTTTTATAGCAAAAGGATTGTTTGGATTTATAGTGATACAGGTGTTGATTGATCTGTCCACTTCTTAAATCAGGTTTTATGTCGCACGGATAGTGAGGGAATATTTTCTTCAGCTGTCATTCCTGTAAAGTTTATAATCGGGAACATGCACCTTCCTACTATCATTAAAGGTTTTATCTAATGTGCCTGGCTGAGCAAATGCGCATGTCGCAGTGAAACTTAATAACGTTAATAGGAATGGCAGTCGGGTTTTAATGTTACGGTGGTTTTGGGAAACCCAAAGCCATGTTCCTTCCGTTGTCTTTATCCATTGGCTTTGCCATGATCGTTTCTTATACCGCGGCGCAAACGCTGGTGCCGGTTATATCAAACTGGATGCTAAAAGCAGAAAAATTTCAATATCAGCATACAACAATTGACCATGCGCATGCAGGCCTGGCGCTGGATGAAAAAGAGGTTGATGAAGTAGTAATGCACACGGAAGAAGATACGAAGCATGCATCTGAAAACAATTTCTTCCAGCGTCTGAAAATGCGGCTGGTAAACAGTTTGCAGCGATGGATGCCTAACAGAAAACCCATCGTTA
>NZ_JBQCIT010000050.1:0-60516 GCF_051953455.1 Parafilimonas sp.
TAAAAAGGCTTGTTATAAAAGTTTACAACAAGGGCAGGCGATTCCATGGCAACCGGTGTAATCACGCGGTTATTATTGCTGAGTTTGACAATCTGTTTTTCATCAGCCGCGGCAAAATCATATACTTCATCTGATGATTGTTTCAGCACTTTTGATGCAAGTATGCGCAAGGTATCCGTAACAGGTAAATCCGTTACTTTTTTATCGAATTCGGCGCCGCTCTTTATCCATTCATATAAAATGCCCGATTCCTCATCCGTTAACTGCGGCTTACCTTTCGGCGGCATGTGCTCTTTTGCTTCTTCGGGCAAATGAATGCGCTGCATCAGTAAACCAAGATCGGCTTTTGCAGTGTCCCAGAGCTTACCATTTTTACCACCCTTCAATAATAAATCTTTTGTCTCCATTACCAGTTCGCCTTTGGCTTTTTTACTATTGTGGCAGCCCATGCATTTATCTTCAAGAATGGGCTCCACCAGGTCAGCATACACAAAGGCATCTTCCAGGCTTACCTGTGGCTTTGTATGTGCTGGCGTTACGGGCGCTAATACAAAGTTGTCGCCGTGTGTAATATTGGCGCCGAGATGACCAGCCCAGATAATAAGCGCTGCTGTGCATGCCACGGGAATATTTAACAATGCAGGATTTGATTTAAAAATATTGCGTAAAAAATAAATTGACACAAGTAAGAACGAGGTTATCGACCCTGTGTATTTATGCAGTGCAATGTTATCTGCATCATAACCCGCTTCACGGGATAATAACAACCCTGCCAGCGCCGTTATCACGGCCATAAAAGCAGCAGTAAGCAAGAGCCATCCGCTGAGATCAATGAACCATGGATCTGCCTTTGTTTTCTTAGGTATTATTAAAGTGATGGCAAAATATATAAGTACTAATACAATTGGAAAATGCAGTATTACAGGATGCAGCCTGCCTGCCACCTGCAGCCATAACGGCACAATAAGCTTATCATCAAAAATTAAAAAGAGAAGCAGTAAAGAATTTAATGGTATCAGTAAAGTGGCGAGTATATTTTTCATGCCCCAACCCTAAAGGGAGTTATGTAAGGCCCAACCCTAAAAGACATAGTTTTTATTAGTGTTGAGACGAAAATTTATTTACGAATTGTCTGTCAGTAAACGTGGTTGATATTTCACGCTGTGCCTTTCTCCCTTTAGGGTTGGGGCGTGGCAGGGCTTGCCTCACACCCTCTTTAATTTATAAGGATATACTTTGCCCGAAGCCCACTGCGCTACATATAAATTATGGTCTTTGTCAACACACACATCATGCGGATGCACAAATATTTTATCGGTCTGGCTCATTGGTTGCAAAACACCATCAGTATAGGTTGGCTCGCTGCCGCCGATATTGCTGATGACTTTATTATTTTTATCCAGTATGGTTACAAAGCCGGAGCTTTCTTTATTCATATCCGGCGAACGCAGTACGGCTGCATATAAATGATCGCCCTGAATTACCGGCCTGCAAACGCAGGCACCGGGCAGTTTAATTACTTCGAGCAGTTTGCCATCCTTCGTAAAACGTTTAAAGCAGTTGCGTGTTCTGTCGGTTACCAGCAGCATATTGTTATCAATCCTTGTATCGAAACAAATCCCGTGAGCATTATCCAGATGCTCATCGCCGTCACCACGGCCGCCAAAATAATTTTTCAGCTTACCCTTCTGATCATACTGCAACACATATTGTGCGCCATAACCATCAGCAATAAAAATATCACCGTTGCTATCAATAATGGTTTCTGTTGGCACAAATTCCTCTTGTTTTTTATAAATGCAATTGGCCTCCATCGGAGCATCTATTGTAAGTAAAATTTTGCCGTCCATCGTGGCTTTATATACCTGGTGCTTTACCGTATCGGTAATGTATAAATACTCGGTACCGTTCTCGTTATGCAAGGTTAATCCATGGCCGCCGGGAAAATCATGTCCCCACACATCCAGCAGTTTACCTTTTGTATCGTAGATTAAAATATTGTTTTTGGTTTCATTTGTGAGAAGGATGATGCGGCCCTGTTTATCCTGCACCATTTCGTGGCAGTCATTCACAGGATATTTTGATGCATCGGCCTGGCTCCAGTGCATATCAAGCGTATATAACATATTATTGTAGCCATATACTTTCTCTTTATTTTTTGCAAACAGGTCGTGCATAATCAGCAGGCTTCCGGCAGTCAATGATGCATGTTGTACAAATTTTCTTCGATTCATATTTTAATCAGTTATTTTATAAAGCATTCGTTTAACCAAGAAGGCATAGAGCTATGGTGCTGCATAAATTTATTAAGCCATAATATCCTTCACAACAGTTCCGGCTACATCTGTCAATCTGTATCGCCTGCCCAAATGCCGGAAAGTTAGTTTTTCATGATCAATGCCCATCAGGGCTAAAATGGTTGCATGAAAATCATGCACATGCACCGGGTTCTGCGCAATGTTATAACCAAAATCATCTGTTTCGCCATACACGCCCGGCTTTATACCACCGCCCGCCATCCAAACCGTAAAGCAGCGTGGGTGATGATCTCGGCCATAATTGTCTTTTGTCAGCAATCCCTGGCAATAATTAGTGCGGCCAAATTCGCCGCCCCAAATCACTAATGTTTCATCTAATAAACCGCGTTGTTTTAAATCTGTTATCAATGCAGCGCTTGATTGATCAACATCTTTACACTGGCCTTTAATTTCATTCGGAAGATTGCCATGCGCGTCCCATCCCTGATGATATAATTGTACGAAGCGCACACCATTTTCGCTCAGCTTTCTTGCCAGCAAACAGTTAGCAGCAAATGTGCCGGGCACCAGGCAATCAGGGCCGTATAACTTAATAATGCTTTCCGGTTCCTTGCTCATATCGGTTATTTCAGGAACGGCGGTTTGCATACGATAAGCCATTTCGTATTGCTGTATGCGGGTATTAATTTCGGGGTCGCCAAATTCTTTGTAAGAAGCTTCGTTTAATTCGGCAAGTTTATCCAGCATAAGCCTGCGGTCTGTTTTATTCATGCCATCAGGATTGTTGAGATACAGTACCGGGCTGTCGCCGCTGCTGAACTGAACACCCTGGTGAATGGAATCTAAGAACCCATTTGACCACAACTTTGAATATACACCCTGGCCGTTTCCTTTGCCTTTTGACAACAGCACGCAGAATGCAGGCAGGTTTTTGTTTTCACTGCCCAGGCCGTAACTCAGCCAGGCACCCATGCTTGGGCGGTTGCCCACCTGCGCGCCGGTTTGAAAGAAGGTTAATGCCGGGTCATGATTAATGGCTTCGGTGTATAGACTTTTTACTATGCAGAGGTCATCTACAACGCCGGCAGTATAAGGCAGCAGTTCGCTTATCCAAGCCTTTGCCTGGCCATATTGATTGAATTGAAAGTAAGTGCCGGCCAGCGGGAATTTTTTCTGATCGGCTGTCATGCCGGTTAAGCGCTGGCCCATGCGTATGCTGGCGGGCAAATCTTCGCCGTGCATTTTTTGAAGCAGCGGTTTATAATCAAACAAATCAAGCTGCGACGGGGCGCCATTTTGAAAAAGATAAATGATGCGCTTTGCTTTTGGGGCAAACTGTGCAAGGCCGGTAATGGCGGCCTCTTCATCGTTTTTACTGAACAGGTCAGGAATAAGTAATGAACCTAACGCCACGCTGCCAATACCAAGGCTTAGCCTTGATAAAAACCGGCGGCGGTTCATGCTCAGCCTGCGTTCAAGAATTTCTTTTTCCATGATAGTGACCTTTCCAAACTTCGGCCCATCTAAATCTTCCCAAAGGGAAGACTTTTGGAGCGTTTATAATTAAAAATGCTTACTTTTTATAATGCTGTTGCCTTTTTTGCCCTTCTTTGGGAAGGGTTTGGGATGGGCCGCTACTTTGTTATTGCCTCATCCAGATTATACATCATCTCAATTGTCTTCATCAATGCTGCGGTTGCATTCTTATCTGCTTTATCATCCTGTGCATATTCACCCTGCATTAATGTTGTATCCGCACTTAATTTGTTTTGTTTGAATGACTGCAATTGTTCATCATAAAAACTTTTCAGGATCTTCATTTCCTTATCATCCGGTTTGCGGCAAATGATCAGCCTGAAGGCTTTCGTTAAATTATACTCTTCATCTTTCTTTTCTTCCATTAATTTCTGCGACAGCACACGGCTTGCTTCCAACACTGTTGGATCGTTCATCATAATCAACGCCTGCAGCGGCGTATTTGTTTTTAATCTTTTTACTTCGCACTGATCGCGGTTGCTCGCATCAAAAATTACCATTGAAGGCGGCGGCACTGTAAGCTTGATAAATGTGTAAATGCCACGGCGGTATAATGAATCTCCGTGATCCTGTTTATAAGTCGCCAATACACCGCGGCCCGAAGTTGCCTGTTCCCAAAGACCTTTCGGCTGGTAAGGCTTTACGCTTGGCCCGCCAATTGTTCGCACTAATAATCCGCTGCTCGATAAAACCATATCCCTTATTAATTCAGCCGGTAAACGAAACCGCGGGCCCCTTGATAAATAAGCGTTCTCCGGGTCAGCTTCAATTTTTTCTTTTGAAGCAACTGCAGACTGGCGATAAGCTGCGCTCATTACCATTTGTTTTACCAGTCGTTTGATATCCCAGCCGTGTTCCATAAAGTCAACGGCCAGCCAATCCAGCAATTCCGGGTGCGTGGGCAAATCGCCCTGCATACCAAAATCACCGGAAGATTTTATAATACCACGGCCAAAGAATTCCTGCCATAACTGGTTTACAAAAACCCGCCCTGTTAACGGGTTGTTTTTATTCACCGTCCATGCTGCAAGCCCGAGACGGTTACGCGGATATTGAACGGTATCAAACCCCATTACTGCAGGCAAAGCAGCAGGCAGCACCTGGTAAGTTGGACGGTCGTAAACGCCACGATCCAGTACGTATGTTTTACGCAGTGTATCCTGTTCGCCCATTACGGAAACCATCAGTGTTGATGTATCTGCATCATTAATAAATGTAAGAAGCTGCTTACGGTCGGTATCTGAAATGGTAAGCACAGGCATTTTTGCAGGTTTTGATACGCCTACGTCCCCTTCATAACCCACCTCTTTTGTATTGTTGAAAAAAGCAAACAGCGAATAATAATCTTTCTGGCTAAAAGGATCATATTTATGGTCGTGGCATTGGGCACATTCAACCGTTAAACCCATAATGCCTGTACTGTATGTTTTTGTTTTATCAATGATATACCCAATGCGGTATTCTTCCGGTATTACACCGCCTTCTTCCGTGTATTTATGGTTACGGAAAAAACCGGTGGCCAGTATTTCTTCTTTATTGGCATTGGGCAGCATATCCCCGGCTATCTGCCAGGTGAGAAAAGTATTGTAAGGCAGGTTTTCGTTAAACGCATGAATCACCCAATCCCGCCAGGGCCATTGTGTGCGGATGTTATCATCCTGGTAACCATAGCTGTCTGCATAGCGCGCCACATCCAGCCAATGCATGGCCATCTTCTCTCCATAAGCATTGCTTTGCAGTAAACGGTCAACCGCTTTTTCATAAGCGCCGGGGCTTTTATCATTCAGGAAATCTTCCATTGCCTGCAATGATGGTGGCAAGCCGGTTATATCTTCTGTAACGCGTTTTAATAAACGTTCCTTATCTGCTTCTTCATTCGGTCTTAGTCCCTTCGATTGCATTTTGGAGAGAATGAAATAATCAATCTCGTTCTTCGGCCATTTTTCATCCTTTACTTTTGGTAAAGGCGATTTTTGGGGAGCTACAAAAGCCCAGTGGCGTTCGTATTTTGCGCCTTGTTTTATCCATTTTTTAAACAGGGCGATTTCATGTTCGTTTAATGTTCCCAAATGCGATTCTGGCAATGGCATCAGATAAGTTGGATCGGTTGATGAGATGCGTTTAATCAGTTCACTTTCTTCCGGTTTTCCCGGTACTATAGCAAAAGCACCTTTCGTTTCTTTTAATGGTGCATAAGCTGAATCTGCAATGTCTAACCTTAAAGATGCCTGCCGTTTATTGGCATCAGGCCCATGACAAATAAAGCATTTATCAGAGAGGATGGGACGTATATCAAAATTATAGCTAACCGTTTCCGGCAAAGCATCGCCGCTGCTGTGTGTAGTATTACAGGCATTTATAACAAAAACGCAAATGACAATACAGGCAAATAATGTAAGTAATCGTGAAAGCATTGGCTTAATCGTAGAGATGCAATATACAAATTAGAAATAAACCGTTGCTCATATTAATGTTGATGAACGTTGTGCCGGGCTGGCAGCTATCGTAAAGATGCATAACAATGCTTACGCATCACAGTTCTTAAATTTTCAATAAATGCTTTTTTGCAGTTTTATTTCACGCAACATAAATTAGCGCATTAATACAACCGTGCCTGGCGCAATCAGTTTCACCGCTGTCATATTTGCCGTAATAAACATAATTTTAAAAAACTGTTGTAATCGCATTTTAAAAAAAAAATTCGATTTTTGCTTATGAACAAAAAAGGAGAAATCATCCTGATTGAAGATGACCCGGACGACCAGGAACTTTTTCAACGTGCTTACGAGGAACTGGGGATACAAAACCCGTTGGTTATTTTAAAAAACGGACGCGAGGCATTTGACTACTTCAACAATAAGAATAAAGACCTCTTTCTTATTATATCAGATATTAATATGCCGTTGATGTCAGGCATTGAGTTAAGAGACAAAATGCAGCAGGTGGGTGAAATAAGATTACGGACTATACCTTTTTTATTTCTTACAACAGGCACACCATCACAAAACGTATTATATTCCTATACGCATTCCATTCAGGGTTTTTTTTTAAAACCAACCAGTTTTGTAAAATTGAAAAATATTATACAACATGTAGTTGACTACTGGACAACCTGTACGGAACCTGTTTTTTCTAACAAACCACCCCGGATATTTTAATTGTGTTGTAAACGCTGATAGGTTTTTACATGAAACGGCATACTTGCGCTGAAAAAAAATATTAAATCAAAAAAAAACCTTCATCGTATCAATACAACCGTGCCTTGTTTGGTAAATGGTGCCCCTGCATTTGTTTTGCCTGCAATCATCCACACATAAGTGCCGGTGGGCTGTGGTATGCCGCTTAAATTACCATCCCAGGCGGCAGAAAAACTTTGAGAGGTGTAAACCACCTGGCCCCAGCGGTTCAATATCCTGAAATAAAATATCTCCTTAATGCCCACGGGTGTAATCTTAAACTTATCGTTCAGTCCATCGCCGTTGGGCGTAAAGGCAGTGGGGATATATATTTCAGGCCCTTTAAAAACCTTTACATGCACTATATCGCTGGTGGCACATCCTATAGCCGTGGTGGTGGTAAGGGTGTAGGTCATGTCTTCATACAAAATGGCTGTGGGGTTGGCAATGTGGCTATTATTTAACCCCGTGGGCGGCGACCATGAATACATTTCGCCACCACTGCCCTGCAGTTGAAAAGGGGAGCCAAGCATAACCGTGGTATCGCGTCCGGCATTGGCGGCAGAGCCATACACCCGCACAGCTTTCATAACCGTATCGGTAGTACAGCCATTGGCAGCCTGTGCCGCAAGCGCCGCCGTATAAGTGCCGCCGCTTGCATAGGTATGAATGGCAACCGGCTCTTCGGAAAAAGTATTGTCGCCAAAATCCCATAGCCATTTATTTATCACAATACCGGGGCTGTTATTCTTTGCCATAAAAGTTATGGGAATATTGCTGCAGGTATCTGTTTTTGTAAAATCTATTCGCGGCGCCGTGCCCACTGTAAAAGTTTGCACAGCCGTATCGGAAGGGCAGTTTTCCCTGGTATTTACAAACAGTTTTACGGTATAAGTGCCGGCCTGGTAATGCACCGGCGGCGGGTTTTGCAAAGAAGAAGTGCTGCCATTGCCTAAATCCCAATACCAGTAATTCCTGGTGCCGCCGTTTAAAACGCTGGCATCTGTAAAAACCACAGTATCGTTTGTGCAAATGGGGGTTGCGCTGGCAGCAAAATCCGCTTTTGGATAAGCGCCCACCGTGAGGGTTTGGGCAAAAGTATCAGAGAGGCAGCCATCGCCGCCCTTAACGTTTAAAGTAACATTATAAACGCCTGGCTGTTCATACGCATGCGCCGGGGGATCTTTCAAATTTGAAGTGGTGCCATCGCCAAAATCCCAATACCAGTTGCTGATATTTCCATACGAAGTTGAGCTATCGGTAAAGCTGAAAGGTGTGCCAACGCAACTGTTGTTATGCGCCGCCAAAGCAAATTTGGATTCAAGCGGCACGCAAACTTTCTGGATATTGAAATTGGTGCCGGTGCCGGCGGTGAAGCCCCAATATACAAGCGGGTTATTATTAAAAATATCCTGCACAATGTTTTTGGTGAGGGAAAGCCGCAGGTGGCCATCCACGCTTACTTCCATTAAATTATTTGCCGGCTCCCAGTTTATTGCCAGCACATGCCATTGGCAGTCTTCAATATTAACACTGTCGGGTAAAACGGCAACAGGCCCGGCGAGGTTATAAATTGAATGATGGAAAGTGTTTCCATCAGATTGTATGGCGATATGATCATAATCGGGATCATCCTGAACACCATTCATGTAAGTGTCTATGGTTATGCCCACCGAAGGTGTCAGGCCTTCGTATCCAAGCCCTGCCCCTTCGTTGCCAACACCTGCAGGAGAGGTTTGGAGCACGAAAGAAATTCCGTCGGCGCCGCCCGCATCATCACAGCCCAGAAAAACATTGAAAGCATAATTAAATGGTTGGGAAAGGTCTGCCTGATTTTTATTCCACACAGCGCCCGCCGTGAAGTTATTTTCACTGGTTAAAGTATAGCAACCACAATCGTCTTGTATGGCGGAGCCAGCAAGTTCGTACGGATTTTGTGCCAAAACCCCTGCATTTAAAAGCAATAGGGAAATGAATAATACAGGGAGGGGTTTAAATTTTATTCTTCCAATCAAAGCATTGCAATTTATTTATTTAGCGGCAACTGCATCAATTCCGGTATAATTTTTAAATTATTTATAATCAGGTATGAAAAAATCATTCCACAATAACACTATTCATTTAAATTCTGAGGCTTTAAAAAGTATAAGCTACGATGAAGATACACATATACTGGAAGCAACGTTTTCCAACAACAGGACTTATCAGTATATAAAAATGCCAAAAAGGGTGTGGAAAGATTTTTTAAAAACAATTACTGCAGGCAAATCTGCAGGTGCATTCATCAATAAAAGAATAAAGCCATTTTACAAATACGTTGAAATTAGCTGAAAAATGTGTTATCATTCAATACTTTTGCGCAATGGCAACACAAATATTGCCATCTTAAGTTATGAGCCAGGACCAGGTTTTTAAAGATGAAATTAAAAAGGCTTCCGATTTTAAGTTCGGTGCCACTGTAGCCAATGTTTTTGATGATATGGTAAACAGGTCGGTGCCTTACTATGGCGAAATGCAGCGCATGACCGCGGAACTGGCTGCAGATCATGCAAAAGAAGGCAGTTATGTGTATGACCTCGGCTGCTCAACCGGCACTACCATGATAGGCATGAATACGCTGGTGCCTGAAAACATTGAGTTTATTGGTGTGGACGATTCTAACCAAATGCTTGAAAAATGCGACAGTAAACTAAAAGAGGCCGGTTTTACAAGAAAATACCAACTGGTAAATGCCGATTTGAACCAGGGGGTTGAAATTAAAAATGCTTCTGTGGTGGTGCTTTGCCTTACACTTCAGTTTATACGGCCGGTTCACCGGGAGCGGCTGGTTAAAACCATTTATGAAGGCCTGAATAAAGACGGTGTTTTAATATTGATTGAAAAAATACTGGCTGAAGAAAGCAGCTTTAACCGCGACTTTATAAAATATTATTACGATATGAAGCGCCGCCACAACTATAGCGAAATGGAAATTTCGCAAAAGCGGGAGGCACTGGAAAACATTTTAGTTCCTTACAAACTAAGCGAGGATAACCTGCTTTTACGCGAAAGCGGCTTTGCGCATGTGGAAGTATTTTTTAAATGGTATAATTTCGCCGGCCTTATTGCAGTAAAAAGATAATATGGTACAAATAGGCAATTTCTTTTTTAAATACCGCAACTGGCTGTTTATAATTTTTTATGGATTGCTGTTTGTACCAGGCCTTCCGCAATTATTTACCGAGGAAAATTTTGGAAAAAACTATTACTGGTATCCAATAATAATTGGTTTAATCATTACAGTTTTAGGACAGGCGATACGCGGCGCCACCATTGGGCTTGCTTATATAATCCGGGGCGGGAAGAATAAAAAAGTTTACGCAGAAGACCTGGTTACCACGGGTATATTCGCCCATTGCCGCAATCCTTTATACGTGGGCAATATTTTAATGATTACAGGCGTGGGTATATTATCCAATTCGCTTTTGTATGTTGTTATAATGATCCCTTTTTTTCTTTTTATATGGCAGGCAATTGTGCTGGCAGAAGAAAATTTTCTCCGCAATAAATTTGGTGAGCAGTTTATTAACTATTGTGCAAGGGTAAACCGCTGGGTGCCCAGCCTTAAAGGCATCAGCAAAACATTTTCGGGCATGCATTTTAACTGGAAGCGTTATGTTTCCAAAGAACACACAACTACTTTTATATGGCTTGTTGGTATTGTTTTATTGCTGCTGTTCTTTTACCCGCAGCTCACCAATTATGATAGTCATTTACGCAATACCTTGCTCATCATCATCCTCGCGGTTTTACTGGTTATTTACATCTTCATAAGAATAATTAAGAAATCGGGCAGGCTGAACGGATAAATTTTATTGCCTTATCAGTTTTCATTTTTAGGTTTGTGATATGTCTAAGCTCACCATCAGTAAGCGTGGCCGTGAAATGCCGCCATCTCCCATACGAAAGCTTGTGCCTTTTGCCGAAGCAGCGAAAAAGAAAGGCATAAAGGTGTATCATCTTAATATTGGCCAGCCCGATATTGAAACGCCTGAACATGTGCTGGATGCGGTCCGTCAATCAGATTTTAAAATTCTGGAATACAGTCATAGTGCAGGTAATGAAAGTTACCGCCGCAAGCTGGTGGGTTATTACGCCAAGAATGGCATCAGCATCCATCATAATCAAATCATAATCACCACCGGTGGCAGCGAAGCTATTTTGTTTGGCTTTATGGCCTGCATGGATGCCGGCGATGAAGTAATTATTCCCGAACCATATTATGCCAATTATAATGGTTTTGCCGTTTCAGCCGGCGTGAATGTGGTGCCGATAACATCGCACATAGAAAACGGTTTTGCCTTACCGCCCATAGAAGATTTTGAGAAGGTTATTACCAATCGCACAAAAGCCATTGTTGTTTGCAGCCCCAATAATCCTACCGGCTATTTGTATAGTAAAGATGAAATGGAAGTGCTGAAACAAATTGCTTTGAAACACAACCTATATTTATTTGCCGATGAAGCGTACCGGGAATTTTGTTATGAAGATGAGCATTTCAGCGCCATGCAACTGGAAGGCTGTGACGCTAATGTGGTTTTGATGGATACTATAAGCAAACGTTACAGTTGCTGCGGTGCAAGAATAGGCGCATTTATCACACGCAATGAAACAGTATACAATACAGCATTAAAGTTTGCCCAGGCAAGATTAAGCCCGCCAACCTTTGGACAAATTGCCGGAGAAGCAGCTATTGATTTGCCCGATAATTATTTTGATGTAACAAAAGCAGAATACAAAGCCAGGCGGGATTTAATTGTAAAACGATTAAATGCTATTCCGGGTGTTTACTGCCCAAATCCCGGTGGCGCTTTTTACGCAATGGCCAAGCTGCCTATTGATGATTCTGATAAATTCTGCCAGTGGCTCCTGGAAGAATTCAGTTATAATAATCAAACATTGATGCTGGCGCCGGCAACAGGTTTTTACGGCTCAGTTGATTATGGGAAAGATGAAGTAAGGCTTGCCTACGTTTTAAATCTTGAAGCTATAGGCGCAGCTATGGATTGCCTGCAGAAAGCGCTTGAACAATATCCCGGGCGTAAATAAATCAGCGCAGGAGGTTTATGGTTCCTTTTGCATTAATAATGCTGCCATCTACGCATATCAGTTGCATTACATATACGTATGTGCCCAGGTTTTGAATAAGGCCTTTAAACTTTCCATCCCAGCCATAAGCAGCTTCATTGGTAGTGAAATTTACCCTTTCAAAAACCTTCTGTCCCCAGCGGTTAAAAATCATCATGGATTTTACGGTTATCGGCACTTTTGAGTTGGGGTAGAAATAATCGTTTAACCGATCGTTGTTCGGCGTAAAGCTGTTTGGTATAAGAACAAAATTATCAATACACGCCGGGATCATCTGAACAGAATCCGTACTGATGCATCCGAAATTATTACGCACCGTTAAAGTATAGGTTAACGGGCTTCCGAGTGTAACAACCGGGCTTGGGCAATTGAAACAGGAAAGGCCGGTTTGCGGCGACCATTGCCAATTGATAACATCAGCACTTGAGGTTGATTGCAGCGTATAGGTAGAACCCACCGGCAAAGCCACCTGGCTATCGGTAATATCTACAGTAGGTGCAGGATTAACCGTAATATTGATGATAGCCGTATCGGTAAAGCAGCGATTGCTGTCGCTGCCCGAAACTGAATAGGATATATTCCCGGGGGGTGTGGCAATGGGATTGACAATGGCAGCATCGCTTAGCCCGGTAGAAGGAAACCATGAATAACTGCCGGAGCTTGCACCACCTGCAATCAGTTGCAGAGATGACCCAGCGCAAACAGCCGTATCACCGGGTTGTATGCTTACGCGTTCTTTAGGCTGAACGGTTACAACAACGGTATCTGTAGCGAAACAACCTTCCGGCGTTGAGCCTCTCACATAATAATTGGTCGTTGCATTGGGTGTTACTGTTGGTGGTACAGTACAGGGGTTGCAGATAACTGCCTGATCCGTATTCCAGGTATAAGTTGAAGCGCCTGAGGCTGTTAAAACAGCGCTTTTACCTAAACATAATAATGTATCGTTTCCTGCAATAACTGTGGGCGTGGTAAGCAATTGTATTTGCTGTGTTGTCGAATTTACGCAGCCATCGCTATCGGTAACAGTAAGCTTAACATTGTAAAGGCCGGGAAAATCATAATAGTTTAGAGCGGGCCCCTGAACTGAATCTGTCCTGCCATCACCATAACTCCAAATCCATTGCTGTATTGGTGATCCTGATGGCGTTGATTCATCCGAAAAATCTACTTCGGTGAGGGTACACGCGGTATCCGGGAAGGAAAATTTTGGCGTAGCGCCTACAATTGTTATGGGGCTTAAACTAATTGTATCGGTGCAATTATAAATATTGCGGAAAATGGCAACAGGATTAAAATTACCTGCTGTATCATAAACGTGATTTATTGTATCTCGGGTTGGATTATATCCTGTGGAATCGCCGTCACCAAAATACCACCTGAAATCTTTTGCAACATCAGGATCGTATTGTGTAAAACCTAATTGAACAGGATTACCATAGCAGTAAGGCGCTGCAGACAACACATCGGCAACAGGTTTGATCTCTGAAACAAAAACCGTACGGCTTGTGGTATCATAACAAATGCCGTCATCAACTCTAAGCCCTACATTATAGGCGCCCACTGAATCATATGTATGTGGAACTGATCTTAAGGTATCACTTTCGCCATCCCCGAATGACCATTGGTAAGTGGTGTTTGGCGATAAGGTTGCCGAAAAATTAAATGTATAGGGATTCTGACAATCAGGGGTTGCGAATATCCTTCCACCGGGAGCCTTTACATGAATGTAATTATTTTTAAACATCGTGTCCCTGCATCCATTATTGCTGACAATCAACCGCACATCAAACCAGCCTGAATCCTGGTAATGCTGTAAAGGTGAAGGCTCGTCACTTGTTGTTTTATCACCAAAGCTCCATGACCACGATTTAACATTAGCCGAAGATTTATTGGTAAACTGTCTTAGTTCAGAGGCACAGCCATCCCGCGGAGTAGCAGTGAAATTAGCGGTTGGTTGAGTTCCTACATGTATCAGACCTTCTTCTTTAAACTGGCCTACACAGCCGTCCGTTGTTTCAATAGTAAGGG
Organism: Parafilimonas sp.; assembly: GCF_051953455.1. NCBI lineage: Bacteria > Pseudomonadati > Bacteroidota > Chitinophagia > Chitinophagales > Chitinophagaceae > Parafilimonas > Parafilimonas sp. Next base: position 14,129 of record NZ_JBQCIT010000050.1, read on the forward strand.
AAACGCCAAATATCTTTGTACCCGTAAAAGTGTGCGTGGGATTTTGCTGGGAAGAAGTGATTCCATCGCCAAAATCCCAGGTGCGGTTTTTAAGCGTTACTCCCGTAAGGCTGGTATTATCAGTAAACTGGACATTTAACGGCGAGCAGCCCGTGGTAACGCCCGTGGTAAATTCAGGTTTGGGAGTTCGAAACACTTTAATATACCCCGTTTTTTCTTCATAATCTTCCTCCAGGTCATTTCTTACAATAAGCCTTACGGTAAAATTACCGCCGGTTGTATAGGTCATTGTTGGATTTCTTTCAGCAGAAGTTTGGCCGTTGCCAAAATCCCAAAACCAGCTTGTTGCCGAACCGGTACTCAGATCGGTAAAACTCACTGTAAGATCGGAGCAGCCGCTGGTAACGGAAGCTGAAAATGCTGCGGTTAACTGCGTCTTTCCCTCAACACTCAACACCAGAAAAATGCCCAACAATAAAATAAAAATGGAATTACGATAGTTAATTTTAATAAGATTGGTTTTTACTAGTTTCAGATTTATTGCAAAAATCCTGCAAATCAATATATATTGGAACATATACTTAAAAAAAAGTAATACTTAAAACGCCCTGAAACAGTTTTTTAGTACCCCGCTTTTTATTTTAATTGATAAAGACTACTTTTGCGCTCCCTAAATAAGGCGGGATAGCTCAGGTGGTTAGAGCGTCGGATTCATAACCCGGAGGTCTCGGGTTCAATTCCCGATCCCGCTACAAGGCCAGAATACTTATCCTGTAAGCATTCTGGCTTTTTTATTTTATGTACTGTATACGATACGAATGGGCTTGCACCAGGCTTTAAACAATAATATCAATGATTAATAATTGATTTACAAAACTTTGTAGTGTTTCAACAGAGTTGGGGAGTTTAAATAATTTCATTAACATTGTTCATAACAAAAATTCTATGAAGGAAAAAATACTTCAAAAGAAAATTGTTGACGTGAGCAATGCAGGAGGTATGCTAATTTTTATTGGCAACCATGAAGTTTTAAATAATGCCAGGCTTGAAATTAGAAATCATCTTCCTTTTTTCTCCAGCTATAACATTAGTCGTATCCTAATTATCACAAATTTCAATACATTAATAAACCATTCACTATCCGGTCTGATATTAGCTTCAGACACTAATCTGCTATATCTGAAGCCAAACATGGTGGGCGAAGACGGTAAAGGGTTAGAGCCTATCTCCCGGCCGGACGTAAATCCGGCTTTTTTGTACAAACTAATCTGCTTTTTCCTGCCTTTTTTAATTCACTATACTCATAATTTCAAAATTCCAAAATTCCAAAAACATGAAACAACCACCGATCATCACTACACGTGACCGAGGACTTTCCTTATGGGAAACCTTTGGAGAGTCACTGCAACGATTTATCCACAAGGATATGAGCACTGCTAAGGTACGGCAGCTGCCTTTTATGCAGGCTATTTATGCGCATGTAGAGGAAACTCAGGGAAAAAAGCTGGCCGGGCTACAGCCGGATGCCGCCCTGCTTGTCGAAAAATCAAAGGCCTTTTACGCGTTGGCGCAAACTACCAGTATTGCTACAAATAATGCCACAACCCTTGCAAAGACAGATGATATAGAGGAAAATAAACTTGCCGCCCGCGACTATAGCGATGACGATCTTGAATGGTGGGTGCTGGCTGGTACGTGGTGGGAATACATGACCATGCAGCAGATTGAACATGCACCTGCCTATCAAGAGGTAGCTGAGTTTCTTTTTAGTGTTAGCCCGGGAGGCGCAGCAGCACTTGCTAGTCAATGGTTTCTTCAAAGCTCTGACGAGAAGATACAAGACATCATTGAATATCGTAAATGGCACGATCAGGGAGCAGGAAAGAACTTTTCTAAAATCGCCTGGACTTTACCCAATGATGCCAAAGTAATTATGCTGGGTGACTGGGGCACGAGCAACGATGATTGCAAACAATTGCTGAAAGCTATATGGCTCCAGGAAGAAAATCCTGCTGCTTTTGTGCACCTGGGTGATATTTATTACTCTGGCTCCAAAGAAGAATGCGATAATAATTTCTACAACATCTTCAGGGATGTTGCGAAGGAACTGGGAAAACAGATGGTGCCTGTATTTACCATTCCCGGCAACCACGAATACTATTCGATGGGTAAAGGATTCTATCACCTGATCGATAAGATGAATGCCAGCAGCAATCAGCGACAAGGCGGGAGCTATTTCTGTCTGCGTACCGCTGATAGTAAATGGCAGTTCCTGGCTATGGATACCGGACAGGATGACAACAATCCTTATGTAACGCATCTGTCCCCCTTTGCCCCACAACTGTTTGGCGACCGGGACAGCGATGGTGAGTTGGCCTGGCACGAGGATAAACTCGATAATTTCAGCGGGCAGACGATCATGATGTCGCACCACCAGTTATTTACACGTGATTCTGAAAATATGATCGACAGTGATGTGGAGCCTTTTTTTAACCGTTACCTGCACGGTTATTTCTCCCGGTATTTTAATAAAATAGCAGCCTGGTACTGGGGGCATGAGCACAGTTTTGCTATTTACCAGGATGGCATTTTCGGGCTGGCAAAAGGCCGCCTGCTGGGCAGCAGCAGCTATGAAGTACCTCAAACTGAGAGCAGCAACGACCGTTATTACCCAATCGTTCCCTATGCCCGGAATAATGTACAGCCACCGGTAGATAATGACGGATTCTTCTATCATGCATGCGCTGTATTTGATTTTAAAAGAACGAACCCATCCGATCCAATCAATGTGAAATATTATTCTTTTCCAAGCTGGGCGCAATACGAAAGCATGCCTTCTAATGCCGCCCTCGCACTGATGCTTTCCGAAGAGATAAGCGCCTCTCCGATGCGTTCTTTCAGCTGGACGGGAAATGATAAAATGGATAATGATATTGTGAGTAATAATACACCATCCCTGCTTCAGAACGGGCACCACCTGTTTATTGCTTTCAATAAAGCGGCCAGCGGCAGCAACAGCAATAATGAGCTGATGATGGCCAGCTATGACCAGAACAATAATGACAATAACTGGAGCAATCCTGTTGCCATATCATCCAATGGTCATACGGTGTTTACTGCCCATGGCCCAAGCCTAACGGTGCATAACGGTACTTATTACCTGATATACGCCGACTCATCAAACAGTAATAAGGTAGGCTTTATCAGCAGCACTGATCTGAAAAACTGGAGCTCACCCAGGTATGTTGTAAGTAACAACCAAACCCGTTCTTCCGGCTCGGCCATATCCTCGGTGTGGATTGGCAATACCTGCTACATAGCTTTCCAGGATACTGCAACCAAGAGCATTACGCTGATCTCTACAGATATGGGCAATGTTAGTACGATCAATGTACCCAATCTTCCATCAGGCCCGGGCACTCCCACATTGGCTGCATCCGGTAGCAACCTGTACCTCTTCTACCGTAAAGACGACAGCAATTCAAGCTATATCTACTGGCAGATATACAACACATCTTCGGGTGTATGGACTAATAAAAAGTGTGTTACGAATAATGGTATTGAGCAGAGTGTGGGTACGCCAAAAGCAACCAGTTCCGTTGCAGCAATTGTAGAAGCGAATGGCGATATTACTATTTTTTACGGCGCGCATAACGTAGATAATCAAAAGACCGTTAACTGGGCAACCTATAGCATCGCTCATGATGTATGGTCAGGTGGGGTATCACTCCCCCGCATGAAAAAGGACAATCAACCGCCTTTCATGCAGAAGTCCCCGGCAGCAATCGCGCTTCCTGGTGGCGGCGCCTATGTGGCTTTTATTAGCCGGTCAGATAATAGTGTAAGATGGGCTTCACGCACATGATTTTTAGCAGGCCTGGTATGGATGTAACAGGTTGGGTCTCCAATATTTACACTATGCAAGCTGGGCAACAGCCTGCTTTATAAAGAGCTGAAAGCATCCTACAAAAAGAGGCGCTCGCCAGCGCCTCTTTTCATTTCCGAAATTTATTTTCCCGGTAAAAGTTTCATGCTTTGCAGCCAGTTTCTGCAGCTTTCCATCCATAACTCATTAGTTGTGGAATTATGCAATCCAAAGCCATGGCCGCCCGCTTTATAAATATGCATTTCGGCAGAAATTTTATTTCGGATTAAAGCTTCATAAAATACAATGCTGTTCATCACAGGCACCGTTTTATCATCCGTTGCATGCACCAAAAATGTTGGCGGCGTTTGTGCGGTTACCTGCAATTCGTTTGAGAAAGAATCAAGTAATGATTTAGACGGGTTTTTACCAATCAACCTGTCCCTTGAGCCAATATGTGCAATACTGTCCTGAAAGCTGATAACAGGATAAATAAAGATAGAAAAATCGGGCCGCAGGTTTATATTATTTGCATTCTCAATATAGCTGTGGGTAAAATGCGTAGCCGCAGTTGAAGCCAGGTGCCCGCCCGCAGAAAATCCCATAATACCTACTTTACCTGCATCCACATTCCACTCTTTTGCATGCATGCGTACCAGTTGAATGGCACGCTGGGCATCCTGCAAGGGGCCGATGGTTTTATTAACCATAACACTGTCTTCAGGCATGCGGTATTTAAGAACAAAGGCAGCCACACCCATTTTATTAAATTCTCTTGCTATAGCAAAACCTTCTTTTACAATAGATGTTATCCAGTAGCCACCACCCGGGCAAATAACCACAGCAGTGCCGGTTGCAATTTTCCTATCAGGTAAAAAAATGGTAAGCGTTGGCTGTGATGTAAAATGAACTATTGTATCGCCACTTTCCCGGGGCTCCCACCATTCTTTAGTGTTATAAGGCTTGCTGTTAGGTACAGCACCATCATATAAATTAATGGTTTGTTGTGCATATAAGGCATGCATAGCAATTGTTGAAATAAATAGGAATAAAGCAAATTTTTTCATGCGCAAAAATTATTCTGGTTTATGCAAATAAAATCAATTTTTAACCTGCCAGCCGTCAGATGTTTTTTCAAGCAGGACAATATTAGACGGAGGGCTTTCATTATTCTCCCGATCAATGCTGGTAACGGCCATATAACAATTATCCCATTCTTTAGGTATAGCAGTGGTTTGAATAACAAATTCAAATTTAAGTGAAGCATCCGCCGGTATTATTATTGCGGGATGATTAGTTATTCCCGCAATTGTTTTTGAGAGGTACACCACAAAATTTTTTATAGGTTCCGTTTCTTCTTTATTAATTCCATCGCCGGAAATGGTTAAGCGCTGGTTTCTTATATTTTCCCCCAAATCTATTTTTAATATATGCGGATGATGCGGCGCTATGGTATCAATCCAGTTCATAGGTGCAATTAATGCAGGTAGCCTGTAATAGTTAAACCGAAGGCTGTCTTGCCACCCGTTTGGGTTATACATTAAAAACTTGCTGCTATAAAAAATACTGCCATTTACATCAGGGTCATCGCGAAGCATTTTTATTTCATCAGGCAATTCATTGGGATTACGCCATGCCGGTGTTGGTCTTTCAATGGCCCTGTAAACACCGTGGCCGATGTATAATTGTTTTCCATAGCTGTTCTCGCTCCACCAGTTAAGCAGCGTTTCATAATCGCAAAGCCTGTGGCCTATTTCCCAATACAACTGTGGCGCAACGTAATCTATCCACCCTTCTTTCAGCCATAGTAAAACATCGGCATATAAATCGTCATAACAGGTTTGCCCGGCTTTCGTATCGCTGCCTCTTGGATCAACTGAGCTATTGCGCCAAACACCAAAGGGGCTTATACCAAATTTTACAAATGGCTTATACATAAGCACAGCATCATGAATCATTTTTACAATACTGTCGCAATTACTGCGCCGCCAGTCGGCCTTGCTTATGCCTTTTCCTCTTGCATATTTAAGATAAGCCTGCGTATCCGGGAAGTCTTTGCCGGGAATTTTATAAGGATAAAAATAATCGTCCATGTGTATGCCATCTATATCATAACGCTTGAGAATATCAATAACAACATCGGTTACATACTTCATGGCTTCCGGAATACCGGGATTAAAATATCGTCTGCCGCCGTACCATACAAACCATTCCGGATGCTGCCGTGTAATATGATTGGCGGCAATAAATGTTGATGGGCTCATAGCCGCCCTATATGGGTTTAGCCATGCATGAAATTCCATGCCGCGTTTATGCGTTTCTTCAATCATGAATGTAAGGGGATCGTAATAAGGTGAGGGGGCAACACCCTGCCTGCCGGTTAAAAATTCGCTCCATGGCTCATATTGGGAAGCATACAATGCGTCGGCAGCGGGCCGTATTTGTACAACCACGGCATTCATGCCGTTCTTTTGCTGCTCGTTAAGGATATTAATGAATTCCTGCTTTTGCTGTTCGGTAGTTAACCCTTTTTTGCTTGGCCAGTCAATATTGGCAACAGATGCAATCCATACGGCACGAAACTCATATTTGGGCTGGCAATAAACCGGTGAAAGATCAAGAAAAAACAGAATCAGTACACAACAAAAGAATCGCATCATCAAACGAAGATATAAGTTGAGCGCTTTGTGTTTAATGATAAAAAGAAATTTAGAAATGTATTACAAGAATCGTGAAATGTATGTTGATAAGAAGTTAACTCAGTTGAGTTTGATGCGAATGTCATACACAAAATCTTTTACTTCCAGTATTTTGAAAAGCTTGCTGTCAGCATGACGCGGGTTTAATATGTAGTTAAATTCATCATGAATAACAGTTGAAGGAACTTTTATAACCGGGCTTTTTGCTGTAATCAAATGTGCTGTACCAAATTTTTTTGTTGAAGATGGAGCCGGTATATCTTTCCAGTCGCCGGGCAATTCATGTTCTTCAAAAGCAAGGATATTTTCATCAGGTATTTCAAGTGTGATTATGCTTAACGTTCTGGGCACATCGTCAATATTTATATTAACGGTATATTCAAGCAAAGCCAAAGCCCTGCTTTCTGATGTATAAATACAAGGCGTTAATTTATTATTCCACCGGCCACCAAATAATCTCGCCCCTTCTCCAGATAAATCGTTTGCAAATTTGGTTTTGCATATTCTATATACAAGCATAAAGGCAATTAAGAATAAACGCCATATTCAATGCGGCCAATAACATTTTTTACTTCATCTCTTCCAAATGGGCTTCCTATAAGCTCAAAAGGTGTTTTACCGCCCAAAGCCTGGTTTGGCCTGAACATCCAGGTATTAAACCGGGACACATCTTCAAAAACCTCATAACCGTAAGAATATAAATCGGCAAGGCTAAAAATGCGTTCACTCAGGCCTGCATTGAATTTTTCTTGTTTCTTTTTGTTGATTAATGTGGCTCGTGTAACAGACAATGCCTTGGCAAGCTTATCGTAATCCATACTTGTTTTCTCCTTTAATTTTTGCAATTCTTCTTTACTGATGCCATCTTCTACAGCCGCCATTTTTTCAAAATTCGTCATTTGACTTTCTGGCTTATGACTAAAAGAGAGAATAGAAGAAAAGCTTTTCGTCCCATTGCCATTTTTTTTAACCACATATATAGCAGCGTTCTCTTCTACATTATTGCTTGATTTTCCGGCTTTATATTTTACCGTTTTCTTTTTTGCCATAGTATAAAATTTTACTAATACAAATATAAAATTATACATTTATTTTAAAAAAAGTAAATTTCCTCAAATATTTTTAAAACAATTCAGCTTAAAGTTTATACAGACAGTTGATTTGGATTCAAGATGATTAAATTGAGCAATCATCTTAACAGTTATAAATAGCTTTAACGTTTTACTTTAAGAATAGAGTGTTAGAGTAAGATACACTGCAACGTATTATGGAAAGGAAGCTCAAAAGCATTCCCTCAATCCGCGTATATTTGCCGCCCGATTTTGGCATAAGCAATCAACCGGAAATATTATAAATACCAAAGCCGGAAGCAAAAAAATTATTCATAAAAAAAGTAGTCCTCCTTTAGCGGACAGGCGTTTATGTATCGTACACATACATGCGGAGAATTGAGAATTGAAAATGCCGGCGAAACTGTTACACTGGCCGGCTGGGTACAAACCATGCGCAAATTCGGCGCTATAACTTTTGTTGATTTACGCGACCGTTATGGCATAACACAATTACTATTTGGCGAAACTTTAAATGACCAGCTGGAAGCCAGCCCACTTGGCCGCGAATTCGTATTACAGGTAAAGGGAAAAGTTTCTGAGCGCAGCAATAAAAATAAAAATATTCCTACCGGTGATATTGAAATTGCAGTGGATGAATTTAAGATACTCAATAAATCAGCAGTGCCGCCTTTCACCATACAGGATGACACTGATGGCGGTGATGATTTAAGAATGAAATACCGCTATTTGGATTTGCGCCGCAATGCGGTTAAGAAAAACCTCGAATTACGTTATGCCGTAAACCGCAGCGCAAGAAATTATTTACATGAGAATGGTTTTTACGATATTGAAACGCCTTTCCTTATAAAATCAACGCCAGAAGGTGCAAGAGATTTTGTGGTGCCAAGCCGCATGAACCCGGGCGAATTTTATGCATTGCCGCAAAGCCCGCAAACTTTTAAACAGTTGTTAATGGTAAGCGGCTACGATCGTTATTATCAGGTCGTAAAATGTTTCAGGGATGAAGATCTGCGTGCAGACCGCCAGCCTGAATTTACGCAAATAGATTGCGAGATGGCCTTTGTGGAACAGGAAGATATCCTGAATATGTTTGAAGGCCTGGTAAAACGCATTTTTAAAGATGTAAAGGGAATTGATTATACAGATGTGGTTGAACGCATGACATGGGAAGATGCCATGTGGAATTACGGCAATGATAAGCCGGACATCAGGTTTGACATGAAGATCAACAATCTTAAAAAACCTTCATCTGTTTATGTAAATAAAACTGCCAACAGTGCTTTAATCGATAATGCCAGCTTCGTTGTATTTGATAGCGCCGAAACAGTTGTTGCCATTGCCGTTCCGGGCTGCAGTGAATATACCCGCAAACAAACAGACGAATTAACCGAATGGGTGAAACGCCCACAAATTGGCATGAAGGGCTTGGCTTTTATAAAATGCCTGTCTGCCGAACAGGCAGGCAATGCCGATGGCAGCTATAAAAGCAGCATAGATAAGTTTTATAATGGTGAAAGATTAAAGGCTATTGCCGATGCCACAGGCGCAAAACCCGGCGATCTAATTTTAATCCTGGCAGGCAATGAAGAACGCACCCGCAAAGCCATGAGCGAGCTGCGTTTAGAAATGGCCAAACGCCTGGGGTTGCGCAAAGACAATGAATTTAAGCTGCTTTGGGTGCTTGATTTTCCCCTGTTTGAATACGATGAAGAAGGCAACCGCTGGGTGGCAAGGCATCACCCGTTTACATCACCCAAGCCGCAGGATATTGAAGTGATGATCAATAATAACCCGGTAATAGAAGATGCTGCAAAATACCTGGAACATCCTTACGCTGGCATCAAGGCCAATGCTTACGATATTGTTTTAAACGGCAATGAAATTGGCGGTGGCTCTATAAGGATTTTTCAGCGTGAACTGCAGGAGAAAATGTTTGCAGCACTTGGCATGAGCAAAGAAGAAGCACTGCATAAATTCGGGTTTTTATTAGGCGCTTTTGAATATGGCGCTCCTCCGCATGGCGGCATTGCGTTTGGTTTCGACAGGCTTTGCGCCATTCTTGGTGGCAGTGAAAGCATCAGGGATTTTATTGCCTTCCCTAAAAATAATTCAGGCCGGGATGTAATGCTCGATGCACCTGCCACTATCGATGATAAACAGTTGGAGGAATTACAGATAAAGCTTGACGTAAAAGGATAGGCTCTGAAGCCAGATAAACTATGATATCCCCCGGCAAAATTTCATTTAAGGATTTGCAGCTTACAGATACAAAAACGCTGTTCGTTTTCGCACTCGCTTCGGAAGCTGCAGAAGAATTTGGGCATGTAAATAAACTCATATGTGGTATTGGAAAAATAAACGCAGCTTATGAACTTACAAAGTTTATTCAAACCAATAAATCTTCCCTTATTATAAATCTTGGTTCTGCCGGCAGCAATGTTTTCCCTACCGGCGAAGTAATCTGCTGCACAAAATTTATTCAACGCGATATGGATGTTCGTCCATTAGGCTTTGCCAAATATGAAACGCCGCTTTCAGGCATTCCACCTTTATTAAATTATGGTATTGAAATAGAAGGCCTGCCTCACGGTATTTGTGGTTCCGGCGATGATTTCGAAATCAATCACTCAAATGCCGATTACAATGTAATTGATATGGAAGCCTATCCGCTTGCCTTAATTGCCATGAAAGAAAATATCCCATTTATCTGCCTGAAATATATTTCAGACGGCGCCGATGACGCCGCAGCAGACAACTGGACAGTACAGGTGCATAAAGCTGCTGAGGCTTTTAAAAAGATATTATTCTCTACAGAGTAAATATGGTAAGATGCGCAAAAGAAGATGTTCAGAGGCTTCAATTAGTTTCCCAATATCTTTGCCCTTAATCAATGCAGCAATTCAAACAATTATATTACGTATGCCTGTTCATTGTGCTGGCATCCTGCGAACGCACTATCAGTCTCAAAGTAAACGATCAAGCCACCAAACTCGTTGTTGATGGCCGAATTGAAGATAACGGTACACCAACGATAGTGCTTTCCTATTCGCTCAATTATTTCAATACAATTTCACCGGAAGAGTTGCAGGCTTCATTCGTGCACAATGCCAATGTAACTATAACCGATGGCAGCAAAACTGTAACACTAAAAGAAGTAAATTATATTGATACCAGTGGTTATACTTTTTATTATTATACAGTTGATGCCGCCAATCCCGCACAGGTACTTATTGGTAAGCTTAACACTACTTATAACCTGAATATTGTGCTGCCGGATAGTTCCGTTTATACAGCCATCACTACCATTCCCCCCATGCGAAAAACCTGCGATTCGCTCTGGTGGAAAAAAGCACCTGAAAATCCCGACACAACCCGTTGTGTTTTATATGGCCTGTTTACCGATCCACCCGGTTTTGGCGATTACGTACGCTATTTCGTAAGCACCAATAATCAGCCATTTTATCCGGGCTATACCTCCGCTTTTGACGACCAGGTTACCGATGGCACCACCTACACTTTCCAGATACCAAAAAGTTACAGCAGGGGCGATTCCATTAAATTCAACGATGATGATTTTGGTTTCTTTCACCGCGGCGACAGCATTGTTTTTAAATTCTGCGACATAGATAAAGCCACTTACGATTTCTGGCGCACCTGGGAATATGCTTATCAAAGCACCGGCAACCCCTTCTCCTCTCCCATTAAAATCATCGGCAATATCAGCGGCGATGCGCTTGGCGCTTTTTGCGGTTATGCCACACAATACCGTTCTATTATCATCCCTAAGTAATTATTAACACAAGCTTTATTAATTTTGCACGCTTAAATTATTTGCAGGCAAATAATTTTTGTTGTTGTGATTCCCGGCTTTTGTACTTTGTAGCGTCACGGTTGTGTCACTCCCTTCTACTTAAGTTTTTCATGGCAGCATCATTCAATTGTTCAAATTAAAATTCAGTATGGCAAATAACGAAACAGAAAGGGTTCACTGCCTGATTATAGGTTCAGGCCCGGCAGGATATACAGCAGCTATTTACGCAGCACGCGCCAATATAAAACCCGTTTTATACCAGGGTATTCAGCCCGGCGGGCAATTAACCATAACAACCGAAGTGGAAAACTATCCGGGTTATGCAGATGGCATCCAGGGCCCGGAAATGATGATTGATTTTGAAAAACAGGCAAAACGCATGGGCGCCGATATCCGCTATGGCCTTGCTACAAAAGTGGATTTTACCGGACCCGTTCATAAAGTGTGGATTGATGAAGAAAAGTTAATAGAGGCAGATGCCGTAATTATTGCTACCGGCGCATCAGCCAAATGGCTTAACATAGAAAGCGAACAACGTTTAAATGGCTATGGCGTAAGCGCATGCGCCGTTTGCGATGGTTTCTTTTTCCGCAATAAAGAAGTGGCTATTGTGGGCGCCGGCGATACTGCCTGCGAAGAAGCGTTATATCTCTCAAAGCTCGCCACCAATGTGCACATGATCGTACGCAAAGATGAGAATGGCATGCGCGCCAGCAAGGTGATGCAGGAGCGTGCTAAGAATACACCTAACATTAAAATTTACTGGAATTCAGAAACCGTTGAAGTGCTGGGCGAAACAAAAGTTGAAGGAGTGAAGATAAAAAACAATAAAAGCGGCGAAGAGCAAACCATACCAATAAGCGCATTCTTTGTTGCAATTGGCCACCAGCCTAACAGTAATATTTTTAAAAACTGGATCGACATGGATGAAGCCGGTTATATTAAAACTGTTCCCGGTTCAACCAAAACAAATATCAAAGGGGTATTTGCTGCAGGCGATGTGCAGGATAAAATTTACCGCCAGGCAGTAACCGCAGCCGGCAGCGGTTGCATGGCTGCATTGGATGCAGAAAGATATTTGGGAGAATCAGGGTTGAATTAACTATAAACCTGTTGATAAACCAGCAGGTTTATTAAGTATAATCCGGTTTATATTTGATTATTCTACTTTCCTAAAACGTGCCAGCGGCGCCATGCGTGCTTTATTAAGAGATAAAATGCTATCGCCACTGAGTGTGTAATTATCTGCATCTGTAAATACCTGCTTTAATCCGTTTTCAACCGTCATGTCGAGGCAAGCCATCATCGTTGACATACCTTGTTTAAACGTAATGCGCAGCGCCTGTTCATTTAATTCAAATTTACCGCCCAGGCCATTGCAGCCGCCGTTGGCAGCATAGCTGCTGTCTTCATTTTTAAACATAATGAAAGGCTCTTTGCCATTTACACTGTCGGCAATTGGTTGTCCCATTAATTCAATCAATTTCCATTTCCCATCTGTAATTGTGGAAGCGGGTGTTGCAGGTGCAGTTTCTGCAACGGTGGACGAAGAGTCTGATGATGAAGTTGCAGCATCTTTAGGATTGCTGCAGGCACTGTAAACTATGCCAAGGCACATTGATAAGACGGCGAAATATTTTGCTTTCATAAATTGAATTTTATAGGTAAATATAAATTTTAAAATCAGCAAAATTTTTGCCGCTATATATTTCAATAATAAATCTCACATCATGTTCTTAAAGTAGCAATTGCTATTTACTAATTTTGAATAATGAATCTTTATATAAAAAATATGGTTTGCCAGCGGTGTAAAATTGCAATTGAAAACGAATTGACAAAACTCGGATTACATCCATTAAAAACAGAACTGGGGGAAGTGCTTATTAAAGAAGACAGTTTAAGTAAAGATCAAAAATCCAAGTTAAGTAAGAACTTAAAAGCGTTAGGCTTTGAACTACTGGATGATAAAAGGCAAAAAATAATTGAACAGATCAAAACGCTCATCATCAATACAGTGCATTACAACGATCAGCAACCACAAAAAAATTACAGCATTTTTATCGCAGAAAAATTACACCATGATTATTCCTATCTCAGTAAATTATTTTCTGAAACAGAAGGCATAACCATTGAACAATTCATCATCAATCAGAAAATTGAAAAAGTAAAAGAACTACTGGTATATGATGAAAAAAGCTTAAGCGAGATTGCTTATGAAACCGGATACAGCAGTGTGGCACACTTATCCGCACAATTTAAAAAAGTTACCGGGCAAACGCCGACGGTTTTTAAACAAAGCGGCATACACCACCGCAAAACACTCGACAACGTTTAATATAACCCGAATTATATAAATACAATCCACAATTGTGTAACAGCAGGGCCGGGTACTGAAATAATTTTGCTGTATGACACACACATATACTATAACCGGAATGACCTGTAACGGCTGCGCTTCAAAAGTGCAAAAGCTTTTAGAAGCTGTTAACGGTGTTGAGAAAGCAGATATTCATCTTGATAAAAATGAAGCAGACATTACTATGCATCATCATATACAAACAAGCGCCTTGCAGCATGCATTGAAAGATTATCCTAAATACCAGTTAACGGAATCTGATGTGCCTGTTCAAATGCAAATGGAGCATGGAGATGAAGGTAAAACATGGTTTGCAACTTATAAGCCGGTGTTATTGATTTTTATGTACATCACCGGCATAACATTGCTGATTGAGGCTAACAAAGGCTTTAATATCATGCACTGGATGAACAATTTCATGGGCGCTTTCTTTCTTGTCTTCTCATTTTTTAAAATGCTTGATTTGAAAGGCTTCGCCGAAAGCTATTTTTCTTATGATATTATTGCGAAAAGATGGATGGGTTACGGCTATTTATATGCTTTTATTGAGCTTGCATTAGGTGTGGCGTTTATTACAGGATTTAATCCCTTACTTACCAATGCTGTTACACTAATTGTAATGACCGTAAGTATTACAGGTGTTTTGCAAAGCGTTTTCAATAAAAGAAAAATAAAATGTGCCTGTCTTGGCGCTGTATTTAATTTACCCATGAGCACTATAACAATTATTGAAGATTTGTTAATGATATCAATGAGTGGTGCAATGCTTTTATTTTTGCTGGCGTAAATATTGATATAAAATTTCAGTTGAAGAAAATCCTGTCCATATTACTTTTTATTGTGTATGCAACTGCATCCAGCGGCGCCACAGTAAGTTTTCATTATTGCATGGGAAAATTTATTGGATGGGACATTGATAAAGACGATTCAAAAAATTGTGATAACTGCGGCATGCATAAACAGGAACAGCAGGGATGCTGCAATGATGCCCATGCTTCTTTCAATATCAGTAAAGAACAGGTTATTTCAGCCGTTAATTTCACGCTGTTTAATCATGCTGAATATGTAAAGGATCGTTCATTTGCCTTTATTGATATACCATTATTCAGTAAGAATGTAGTTGTTCAGCGCATTGAAAATCCACCTCCAAAGACCAATCCACCATTTTTATTGAATTGTGTTTTCAGAATCTGATAATAGTGTTGTTCAATCACATGTCGTTTCTCTGCAGCATTTTAAATGTTGTTACTTTCTCTACAGACTACCAGGTTACTATTATTAATTTTAAAATCATTTCATGAAATCTTTTATAACCGGAATTACAGTTCTTCTTATATCAATAAATTATTTACAGGCGCAAAACGATAGTTCAATGCATACACATCATGATATGCATAAAATGAAAAGCGATTCAATGCCTTCCCCTACAAAAAATGCCGGCAAGATTGATTATGCCCCCATGGGCAATATGTCGCATTCTTTTTCACTCAACCTTCCCATGACGCGTAACGGTTCCGGCACGGGCTGGAGCCCTGATGCAGCGCCAATGTATGGCCACATGTATCATTCAAAAAACTGGATGTATATGCTGCATTACAATCTCTTTCTCCGTTACAATAAACAAGATCTGGCTGATAAAGGCACACGTGGCGACGAAATGTTTGATGCGCCCAACTGGCTTATGTTTATGGGCCAACGGCAGGTTGGCGAAAGAGGCCTGTTTCGTTTTGGAACTATGCTTTCGCTTGATGCACTGGTAACCGGCCAGAAAGGTTATCCTTTATTGTTTCAAAGCGGCGAATCTGCACATGGCGTACCACTTGTGGATCGCCAGCATCCGCATGATCTTTTTTCTGAACTGTCTGTTGCTTATTCTTATGCACTTTCCAATAAAGCAGATGTGTTTGCATACATTGGCTATCCTGGCGAGCCGGCTTTAGGCCCTGTGGCTTTTATGCACCGCGCTTCTGCCATGGATAATCCTGATGCGCCCATTTCACATCACTGGATTGATGCAACGCACATAACCTTTGGCGTGGCAACTATTGGCGTAAGATTGGGACAATTCAAACTGGAAGGTTCTTCTTTTACCGGCCGGGAGCCCGGTGAAAACCGTTATAATTTGGATAAACCAAGATTTGATTCCTGGAGCGGCAGGCTTTCTTTCAATCCTTCAAAAAACTGGGCATTCCAGGTATCGCAGGCGTATGTAAAAAGTCCTGAAGCGTTGCATCCTGATGAAAATGTTTACAGAACAACTGCATCCGCAGAATATGCTGCGCAATTCAGTAAGAAAAGTTCATTAGCCGCTACGGCCGTTTGGGGCATGAACAAACAAAAAGATGAAGATGGCGAACATGCTGCGCTTGTTGAAGCGTCTTATCGTTTAAACAAACTGGCGCTTTATGGAAAATATGAGTTTGTGCAAAAATCAACACATGAGCTTAATCTTGATGATGATGTTTATGGACATGACCTGTTTAATGTAAACGCATTTACAATTGGCGCGAATTATGATTTACTCAAACTGAATAAAACAAGGGTTGCGCTGGGTACGCATTTTACTTTTTACAAAGAAGACAAAAAGTTGTATAGTTTATATGGAAAGAACCCTTCTGCATTGGAAGTATACCTGCGTATTTATCCTGGTATGATGAGGATGAAAATGTAATGTTTCTATACTTATGGGCTGTTAATTGTGAATGAATATTGCCGATCTTGAATTACTCATCCATTCACAACTGAAGCTCACCATCAATTAATGTAATCATTAAAACCTTTTATATGAAAAATTACCACGATTACAAAGAATGCATTGATGCCTGTTTGGAATGCGCCGCCTTGTGTAACCATTGTGCCAGCGGAGATACGCAGGAAAAAGATGTGAACATGATGGCCAGATGCATTCAGCTGTGTATGGAATGTGCTGCTATATGCTATGCATCAGCGCAGTTAATGAGTTTGGGCAGCAGCCAGGCAAAAGAAATTTGCTTTATCTGTGCGCAGTTGTGCGATGATTGCTATGCAGAATGCAGCAAACATAACCATGAGCATTGCAAAGAATGCGCGGCGGCATGCAAAAAATGCGCAGAGGCGTGCAGAAAGATGGCATAAGTATTTACAGTAATTCAATTGGGTAAATTGAAGATTTATTCGTGCAGATAACGATTTTTGTTTACCCAATTGAATTTTTATGAAGTTCGAAAATACGCTTGCCTGCGCCTTACAGCTTGATGAGAAAGATACATTAAAGCACTTCAGGCAGAGGTTTTTATTTCCGCAGCATAATGGTAAAGACTGCATTTATTTTACCGGCAACTCGCTTGGGCTTCAGCCAAAAAACACGTTAGGTGAAATAAAGAAGATACTGGATAGCTGGGCTGCACTCGGTGTGGAAGGGCATTTTAAAGGAGAAAATGCCTGGATGCATTTTCATGATAAACTCACCAAACCACTTGCAAAAATTGTTGGCTGCTTACCGGAAGAAATAGTGGTAATGAATTCACTTACCGTAAATCTGCATTTAATGATGGCAGGCTTTTACAGGCCAACAAAGCAACGCTATAAAATCATCTGCGAAGCAAAAGCCTTTCCTTCCGATCAATACGCATTTGCATCACAGGCCTTACTGCATAACCTTAACCCTGAAGACGCTATTATTGAAGTTAAGCCGCGTGAAGGCGAACACTTATTGCGAACAGAAGATATTATTTCGGTAATTGAACAGCATAGCAATGAAACGGCGCTTGTATTATTCAGTGGTATAAATTATTACACAGGACAATATTTCAATATTAAAGCTATTGCCGAAGCTGCGCATAAAGCCGGCGCTTATGCAGGTTTTGATTTGGCGCATGCAGCCGGCAATGTTGAGTTACAGCTGCATGAATGGAACGTTGATTTTGCGTGCTGGTGTACATACAAATATTTAAACTCCGGCCCCGGCGCTGTTTCCGGCGTTTTTATTCATGAAAGATTTGCAACGGATAAAAATTTTCCAAGGCTTGCAGGCTGGTGGGGCAATAATAAATCAACCCGTTTTAAAATGGAACAAGATTTTGATGCCATTCCCACAGCAGAAGGCTGGCAGTTAAGCACGCCGCCTGCACTATTGCTGGCAGCACACAAAGCTGCACTTGATATTTTTGAAGCGGCAGGAATAGAGCATCTTCATCAAAAAAGAAAAGCGTTGACCGCTTACCTGCATTTTATTTTGAATGATATCAATCAAAAATATAATGACAGCATACTTGACGTAATAACACCAGCAAATGAACATGAAAGAGGCTGCCAGGTTTCGATGCTCATGCATAAAAACGGCAAAGCCATATTTAATGCTTTAACCAATGAAGGTGTAATTTCCGATTGGCGCGAACCTAATGTAATTCGTGTGGCGCCGGTACCTTTATATAATACCTACGAAGATGTATGGCGCTTCGGAAACATTATTGAAAGCATTTTTCAGCAAGATGGTATATTATGAAAAATAACCGCTGATCAGTCCTGAAATCTTCTCCTTATAATTAATACCAATGGGTATAGAAGCTTTTGCTGTTTCAATATTGTTGCCATAAATAGATTTTATATGATTTAATGAAACGATATAAGATTTATGAACGCGTATAAATTGTGCTTGTGGTAATATTCTTTCCATTTCCCCCATTGTTTGCAACGTTACAATATTTGCATTAGCGGTAACTATTTTAAGATAGTCTTTCATGCCTTGTATATAAATAACATCAGCAAAATTTACCTTAATAAACCTTCCGCTGCTTTTTACATAAATATGATCGCTCTTAGCCTTGCTTTCAACAGGTAAATTAATGTCAAGGTATTTATGTATTGCTTTTGTAAAACGCTCGAATGGTATGGGTTTCAGCAAATAATCTATAACATTAAACTCATAACTTTCCAGGGCATAATCAGTGTAAGCTGTAGTAAGAATAATATACGGCATAGCTTGTAAAGTCCGCAGGAAATTTAACCCGGTCATTCCCGGAAGCTGAACATCTAAAAATATCAGGTCAACCTGTTGCTTTAATAAAACTTCTTTCGCTTCAAGGGCATTATTACAAATTGCAACCAGTTGTAACTGTGGCGTACGTTCAATATAAGATTCAACTACCTGCTGCGCCAGCCTTTCATCTTCAACAATTATACATTTTATCAAATCAGGCTCTTTTAAGAATTAGTGAAACAGTAAAAGTGTTGTTGCTTAAAATTACATCAAGCGTATGGGAATCCGGATAAAGATTTTCAAGTCTTCGCCTGGCATTTTGCATGCGCAATTCAGTTGATCGGCTTTCTTCCTTTTCGGTTTGAATAATATGCAAAGCGTGGGAAGTAGGATACAATAATTCCAGCATGTTTTTACTTGCCCTGATGCCTGTGCCCTGGATTTTTTTTGCCTGCGTTTCAAGATCAATGCTGGTATTATTAATAACGGTAAGCGCAATTTGTTCCGGTTTTATTTTTATGGTTATATATATGAATGCATTGGTGTAAGCGCTGTCGAATGCGTGTTTAAACCCGTTTTCAATAAATGAAATAAACAGCAAAGGCTCTATCATTATATCATCAGCATCGCCTTCAATTTCAAACCGTATGTCAGCATTATACCTTATTTTTTCAAGTTCAATATAATTGCGTATGAATTCGATTTCTTTACTCAGGAGTATTTTATCTTCATTGCATTCATAAATAAGATAACGCATCAGGTCAGCAAGTTTTAATACAACATTTGGTGTTTCGTCAGACTTCTGCATGCTTAATGAATAAATACTGTTTAAAGTATTAAAAAGAAAATGCGGGTTAAGTTGTGCTCGTAAATATTTTAACCGAAAATTGTTGTTGTCTTTTTGCAGTGCTATTAATAATTTTCTTTCATCAGAAGCCTTATTAATAAAATAAATTGCTATTGCAATTAATGTATAAATGATACTCCATAAACATTCCCTGATGACCGTACTAAAACTATAAGTAAAATAGGCTTGTTCAGCTTGCGAACCAAAATCCCAAATAATTGAATAAATACCAGATAGTATTAGCTGTATAACCACCAGGAACAAAATAGTTAAGCCAAAAAATTGCACATATTTTTTTTTATATAAAAATCTTGAAACTATTATAGCTGAATAGAAAATGTAAGCAGGCAACAGCAAAAGATTAACTCCAAATACAAACCACCAGATCTTTGCATCGTTTAAAAAGAAAGTGAGACAATTCATTAATGGATTCATTAAAGCAAGCAATACCCAGCAAAATATTTCAATTTTGCCCGTATGTTTTACCGGCCGGTCGTTATCAAATTCCATATGTTGTTTTTAAAGTCTAAAGCTACCGGATAGAATGCTCTGCATTAAATGATTTCGACCAACTGCCGTATAATTCCGATCAATTAAAGAAATCAAAAAATTGCCCTTTCATAGCTAAATTACATTTGGAAAATAGATTTATGTACTTATCTTTGCAGCCCTAAAAAAGGAAAAGTAATTTATGTTAATTGTAGATTCAAAAGATTGCGAAAACATTGACAAAGCGCTCAAGAAGTATAAAAAGAAGTACGAAAAGAGCAAAACCTTATTACAATTAAGGGAGCGCCAGACTTTTACAAAACCTTCTGTTAAGCGTCGCAACCAGATTTTAAAAGCTATTTACAAGCAAAAAATCTCCAGCGGAAAGATTGAGCTTTAATATTTTTCTATTATAGATAGAAAACAGCCATAAGATATATAATTTTATGGCTGTTTATGTTTGCTCAATATCCACAAAAAGAAGCTTTCCTCAATTATCTGCGTTTTGAAAAACGCTATTCGCAGCATACCATCATTTCTTACCAAAACGATCTTGAACAGTTTTTAAGTTTTGTGATTGCCGAATTTGACAGGCCGGGCATAGCTGAAATTAATGCGGCTATAGTCAGATCCTGGCTGGCGCATCTTAAGCAGGAAGAAGATTTAACGGCAAAATCCATCAACCGTAAAATTTCCACTTTAAAATCATTCTATAAATTTTTAATGCGGGAGGGCATTGTGGAAACAACGCCTATGAGCATCATCAACGCACCAAAAAGCAACAAGCGCCTGCCGGTTTACGTGGAAGAAAAAGATATTCAAACATTATTTGATTATGTAGAATTTTCAGACGACTGGAAAGGAAGAACTGAAAAACTGGTATTACAGCTTTTTTATAATACGGGCATGCGTGTAAGCGAGCTGGTGAATTTAAAAACATCCCAGATTGATAGTGCTTACAACCATATAAAGGTTTTAGGCAAAGGCAATAAAGAAAGAATCATACCGGTAAATAAAGAACTAATAGCAAATCTTCAGGATTATATAAAACATAAGCCGGGAGACGGCAACACCGGCCAGGTATTTGTAAACGAAAAAGGCAAGCCATTATATGCCAGGCAGGTATATAATACGGTAAAGAAAAACCTGTCGCTGGTTACTACTGTAAATAAGAAAAGCCCGCATATTTTACGCCACAGTTTTGCCACCCATTTAACCAGTAACGGGGCCGATCTGAATGCAGTAAAGGAGTTGCTTGGCCATAGCAGCCTTGCAGCGACACAGGTTTACACGCACAACGACATCGAACGTTTAAAAGAGGTATTTAAAAAAGCACATCCCAAGGCTTAAATAGTTTGATAAATTGCCTTAAAATTCCTTTAAAAAGTGACAAAAAAATGAGGTATTAAAATTTAAAAATTCTATCTTCATCAACGGAAATCAATAAACCCCGAAAGGGCATTTCCAGGTGAGTTCTTTTTTTATTGTTCACTTTAAAAGCAGTTTTTTTATGAATGTAAACATTGAAACGGTACACTTTACCGCCGACGCTAAACTGATAGACCACGTAAACAAAAAACTTAATAAGCTAACCACATTCCACGACCGAATAATACGTACCGATGTTTTTCTTAAATTAGACAATGTGGCGCATAATATTAAAGATAAAATTGCCGAAATAAGAATATACGTGCCCAGGCACAGCTTTTTTGTAAAAGCAACTTCAAAGTCGTTTCAGGAATCTTTCGACAGCGCATTAGATTCTGTAGTTAACCAATTAAAAAAACAAAAAGAAAAACAAGCCGCTTAATTTTAAAGCGCTTTAAAATTAAAACCTCCGCCTTCAGCGGGGGTTTTTTAATTTATTCTTGCAAAACCACTTCAAAAATTCTGCGTAAAATTTTGCCAAATGAAGTTTTCACTTACCTTTGCCATCCCGAAAAAAAGGGGTAGTTCTTTTATTGTCGTCACTTTAGGAATTAAAAAGGATATTTTCAATTATTAGGTGGCGTAATTAATAATTATTACAAAAGCCACTTTAGCTCAGCTGGTAGAGCAACTGATTTGTAATCAGTAGGTCGTTGGTTCGATTCCGACAAGTGGCTCTGGTATTTATAATTGGGCAGATGGCCGAGCGGTTAAAGGCGACAGACTGTAAATCTGTTCTCTCACGAGTACGCAGGTTCGAACCCTGCTCTGCCCACAGCTAATTTGGTAATAGGGTAACTACTAATTGCCTTATTGAATAAGTTCTTTGAGATTTGAATGTTTGAACTACAGTAATCATCTTTAAATTACTATATTTTCAAATTTTTAAATTAAAATGCGGGAGTAGCTCATTTGGTAGAGCGATAGCCTTCCAAGCTATAGGTGGCCAGTTCGAGCCTGGTCTCCCGCTCTTTGAATGAGATGACAGAGGATAGATGACAGTTGACGGGAACTTCACTGTCAATTTACAACGGTCAACTGTCAACTTTTTTTTGACAAGCCGTTGTAGCTCAGTGGTAGAGCACTTCCTTGGTAAGGAAGAGGTCGTGAGTTCAATTCTCATCAACGGCTCTGTTCAAAGACTGGATGAAATTTGTGCCGCTGAAGCGGAACGATATAAATTTTAATTGCTGAAGCCTTAAAGCTGATAGCTGGATTTTTAAACAACAACACAAAAACGATAAAGATGTCTAAAGAGACTTTTAAGAGGGATAAACCTCACGTAAACGTTGGTACAATTGGTCACATTGACCATGGTAAAACCACTTTAACCGCAGCTATTACTACCATCTTATCTTCAAAAGGTATGGCTGAGGCTAGAAAATATGATGAAATTGATGCCGCCCCTGAAGAAAAAGAGCGTGGTATTACCATTAACACAGCACACGTTGAATATCAGACGGTTAATCGTCACTATGCTCACGTTGACTGTCCGGGTCACGCGGATTATGTGAAAAACATGATTACCGGTGCTGCCCAGATGGACGGTGCTATCCTTGTTGTTGCTGCAACTGATGGCCCCATGCCTCAAACCAAAGAACACATCCTGCTGGCACGCCAGGTGGGCGTTCCCCGCATGGTAGTGTTTATGAATAAAG
Source organism: Parafilimonas sp. (assembly GCF_051953455.1). Lineage (NCBI taxonomy): Bacteria > Pseudomonadati > Bacteroidota > Chitinophagia > Chitinophagales > Chitinophagaceae > Parafilimonas > Parafilimonas sp. Next base: position 37,312 of record NZ_JBQCIT010000050.1, read on the forward strand.
TTGACCTGGTTGATGATCCTGAATTATTAGAGCTTGTTGAAATGGAAATTCGTGAACTTTTAAGCTTCTACGGTTTCGATGGTGATAACACTCCTATTATACAGGGTTCTGCAACCGGTGCTTTGGCCGGCGAAGAAAAATGGGTTAAGAAAGTTGAAGAATTAATGGACGCTGTTGACAGCTATATTCCGCTGCCTCCCCGCCCTATCGATCAGCCTTTCCTTATGTCTGTTGAAGACGTATTCTCAATTACCGGCCGTGGTACTGTTGCCACAGGACGTATTGAGCGCGGTGTGATCAAAGTTGGCGATCCTGTTGAACTGGTTGGTTTAATGGATGCTCCTTTAAGCTCAACTGTAACAGGTGTGGAAATGTTCAAAAAATTGCTGGATCGCGGTGAAGCCGGTGATAATGCAGGTTTACTGTTACGCGGTATTGAAAAGAAAGATATCCGTCGCGGTATGGTTATCGTTCAGCCTAAGAGCATTACTCCCCACACTGAATTCAAATGCGAAGTTTATGTACTGAGCAAAGAAGAAGGTGGCCGTCATACGCCGTTCTTCAACAAATACCGTCCTCAGTTCTATTTCAGAACTACAGACGTTACAGGTGAAGTAGCTTTACCTGAAGGAACTGAAATGGTAATGCCTGGTGATAACATCGGTTTAACCGTTAAGTTAATTCAGCCGATAGCTATGGAAAAAGGTTTGAAGTTCGCTATCCGCGAAGGTGGCCGTACAGTAGGTGCAGGCCAGGTTACTGAAATCATAAAATAATCGGTATTTTTGACAATCGATATAAATTAGCTAATTAGCAATTTGCTAATTAGCTAATTTGATTTTACGGGCATAGTTCAATGGTAGAATAGAGGTCTCCAAAACCTTCGATCTGGGTTCGAATCCTAGTGCCCGTGCTTAGTAAAAGTAAACAAGTTGAAATGTTGATACGTTGAAAGGTTTTTACTAATCAACTTAATCAGCCAGTCAACTCAATCAACTTAAAAAAATGAATAAAGTTTCTAATTATTTCCGCGATTCTTATAAAGAATTGACTGAAAAAGTTACCTGGCCAACCTGGGCCCAGTTGCAGCAATCAACCTTAGTTGTTTTGGGTGCTACAATAATAATAATGGCCATAATAGGTTTAATGGATTTGGGCAGTAATGAACTGCTAAAACTTATCTATTCATTTTTCAGTTAATATATAAAGTAAGTGTATGGAGAATGTAACTGAGGAAAATGTTGTTCAACAGCAGGATACCAAATGGTATGTATTGCGTGTTGTGAGCGGCAAAGAGAGAAAAGTAAAGGAATATCTTGATAAAGACATAATCCGCAGCGGTTATGCTGAGGTTATAAAACAGGTATTTCTGCCAATGGAAAAAGTATATAAAGTGCAGAATGGCAAAAAGGTAATGCGTGAAAAGAACTATTTCCCGGGTTATGTTATGCTTGAAGTATTGGACGGAAAGCTTACAGATGATATGATTCATCACATAAGTAATGTGAGCAACGTAATGCATTTTTTAACCGATGGCAAAGGCTCAAAAGGCAATATTATTTCACTGCGCAAAAGCGAGGTAAATAAAATGCTGGGTAAAGTGGATGAAATGAGTGAAGCCGGTGGTATTACCATGAGCGAACCATTTATTATTGGTGAAACCATTAAGATTATTGATGGTGCATTCAACGATTTTAATGGCGTGATTGAAGAAGTGAATGATGAGAAGAAAAAGCTGAAGGTGATCGTAAAAATATTTGGGCGTTCTACTCCGGTTGAACTGAATTACATGCAGGTAGAAAAGCTTAGTTAAATACTTCTTTTCAAAAGAAAAACCACAGATATTCTCTGTGGTTTTTTTATGCTAAGAAAAAACAAGTTGATATATATTGTAGTGTTGGTAGCACTGTCTTAATTTCGATAAGCAAAACTCTAAGCTTATGCAATTTGATTTTACCAGACAGATAAAACAAAAAACCAACGAGGAGCTCACCGAGATATTTATTAATGCATCAAACTATAATCCCGATTTTGTAGCGCTTGCAGAACAAGAACTCACAGCTCGCAATATAAATCTGGATTTACCAAAACAGCAAAGGCAAGAATTTAAACAAACGCTGAATAAACAATTTGAAAAGGAAAAGTCTGGAAGCCCGTTATATATCTTTCTCTGTTTTGTATTGGCTTTGTTTGGAGGATTTATAGCTATTTATGCAGGTTATATTTATAGCCGGTCTAAACAAAAAGATGAGACGGGTAAAGAATTTTATGTTTATAATGCTCAAACAAGGCAGCTCGGTTCTATAATGATGTGGCTTGGAATAGCAGTACTATTATTTGTACTTCTTAAATTCTCCTTTGGGCTTTAAATTAAAATTCATTTATAACCTTTCTGCCGCCCGCAGCCAGCGTTCAGGAATATCGTTGTTTAAAGCAGTGGCATAATCTTTCCCGCTGCAGGCAACGAAGGTTTTATCAGGCAATTGCATCCACCAGCGTTGCGTTTTTTTACTTTGTAAAAACATCGTTTCAAAATCGGCAAACATTAGCCTGAACTCGTTAAAATACTCCCTTTGTTCAAGTGGCGCTTCATTTTTTCCCTTCTGAATACCATCCATTAAATACCAAAGCATGTGGCTAATTTGTTTGGCTGTGAGATCGCTTACATCCTGCTTATAATTATAACCATAAATGCCAATGCTGCCGGCATTACTGCTCATACCCGCATATTGCATCAGCATGCAGGCTTCTTCGCCGTTAAATCCGTTTGGAGTTATGCGGTTGGCAGGTGCATGGCTATACTGAATGGCCGTTATATCAAAACCAATTATATTGGCGTTGCGTACAACCGGTTCCATTGTTTCCATATGTTCTTTTACAATTCCAACGCGGTAGCAATCGAAGCGCAGCTTATCAATTGTTTCCAGCATTGACGGATGTACAAAATAGCTTTGAAAACCTATGTGATTATAATGCTTTAAATAATTGGGTTCTTTGGTAAACATTTGCATAAGAAAATTTTCAGCCGGCATGCGGCTGTCAACATTCATATCGAGAATAGCGTCTATACAAACAGCATCAACAAGTTTTTGCTGTTCCCCAAAAACATTATACTGCGCCATCATAATATCATGTGACCCGCCAATAACCACCACTTTTTTATCAAGCGCTGATAACTCACTCAATATTTGCTGCAATGCAGCATAAGTATCTTCCAGTGAAGCGCCCGATTTTACATTGCCTATATCAGCAATTTTAACTTCCGCGTGCCAGTGATACAAATTATAAAAATGGGTCCGCACAGCATTAATGCCATCATCATCTCTTTTAGGTGCACCGGCGCCACGTGCTTCGCTGCAGCCAACAATAATAAGATCTGCAGCATCAACATCAGGAAAATTACTCGTATAAATATCTGCAGCGCTGCCTAATTGTTTGGAATTATAATCTTCATCATTATTCAGCAAGCTTAAATTAACAGGTTCAAGAAAATCTATGATTGTATCTATTGCAGAAAATGCCATATTGTACTTTTATTATAACAAACATAATTAAAATGAAGCTTTGGCAAAAGCACACTGGTTTTTAATTTTGAATTGTTTAACCCGCACCCGGATTATTTACAAAATATCTGTATATATTTTTGTTGAATGCCTTTGTATGCGAAATATGTATTGACATTTTTAATGCTTGCCGCAAGCATACAAACCTCTTTTGTGCAACCACTGTCTGCCGATATTCCTTCTTTAATTAATAATGAAACGGGTAATGACCAGAATAATAATGAGGATATAGAATCTTCGCTGAAACGAAAAATGTTTGTAAAGGTTTTTACTAATAAGGATAAGGCTTTTGTGGGTGAGCCACTTATGGCTACCTATAAATTTTATGTTGCCAGCGGTATAAACGACCGGCCTTCTGTAGCCAAACAACCTGAGTTTTCCGGATGCAGCGTAAAAGAATTAAACTTTGACCAGGGACCCGAATTTGAAAATATTAATAATGAAGCCTTTTCAGTTTATACAATCAGGAAGGTACAATTAACCGCATTGCAGGAAGGAAGTCTTTCGCTGGGAAAAGCATACGTGAATAATTATGTGCAGGTTTTTAATCCCAATGATGTTTTAACAACCAGGAAATTTAATATTACCGTAAGCAATGGTAATAAAACGGTAGATGTAATTAATTTACCTGAGAATAATAAACCGGAAAATTTTTATGGCATTACCGGCACGTTCAGTATAAATGCAGCTATTGAAAATAATAAAATCCCTGTGGGTGAAAATGGAAATTTAATTGTAACGATAAAAGGTGCAGGTAATCTTGATGCTATTGTTCAGCCAGAAATTAACTGGCCGCAAAATGTGCAGCATTTTGATAGTAAAGACTCGCAGCATGTAAGCCAGAATGATTTTCCCATAACCGGCGACCGTGTTTTTACTATACCATTTGTTGGAAACAGGGAAGGAAATATCATTATCCCGCCAATAAGTTTCAGCTATTTTAATACTGATTTAAGAAAATATGAGACTGTACAAACAGATAGCATTCCTGTATTTTTTATAAAGGCGCTTTCCCAAAAAGATGCAGCCAGTGAAATTGTAAATTATGATATAACCAACCGAAAATATTTATGGATAGTACCGGCAATTGCGCTGCTTGTGGCATTAACAGCGCTTATCTCCCACAGGCGTAATGATAAAAATAATCCAAAAAACATCACCGTTTCAAGTACAGCCCCGCCTGCATTTGAAACTCCCAGCCCTGTTTTTAAAGTAAAATATAAAACTGACTTCTCAAGGTATTTTGATGAACTGCAAACTATTACCGATAACAAAACTTTTTTTATAAAAGCAAAAACTATTCTTACAAAAGCAGTTGCTGAAAAGCTTGATTCAACACAATACTCTGAACAGGTTTTAATGAATGAATTAATTAAAAAAACATGCAATGCACCCGTTTGTAATAAAGCGGCAGCTTTATACGAAGCTATTAACCTGAATTTATATGCGCCTTTTGAAACGCCTGCCGATCTTGATTTTTATTTTAAAGAAGTAAAGGAAACAGTTGAACAGCTGCAGCAGGAAGATTATTCAACGTATTTATAGCCCACCCCTCTTACAGAATGAAAGTGCTTCGGGTTGCGGCTATCTTTTTCAAAGTATTTTCTGAAATTAAGAATGAAATTATCAATCGTTCTCGTGTTAGGATAAACTTTATAACCCCAAACAGACTGCAATATTTTTTCTCTTGTTACAACCTGGTTTTTGTTTTCAATAAGCAGTTTTAGCAACATGGTTTCTTTCTTGCTTAACTCAACTTTATCACCATTATTCAATGTTGCTTCCTGTGCTTTAAAATCAATAATGTTGCCATCAAAATTATAGGTATCAAACGCAAAATCCTTATCGGAAATTTTTTTGTTTTTAATAATGAGTTTATCAATTCTTAATAATAATTCTTCAAGATTAAACGGCTTGGTTAAATAATCATCAGCACCCTTTTTCAGGCCCAAAACCCTGTCGCTCCCGGTATCCTTAGCGCTTAGTATTAAAACCGGAACATCGTTATTATTAATCCTGATGTTTTCTGTAACGGTTATTCCATCCATTTCAGGCAGCATTATATCCATAATGATAAGATCAAAATATTCTTCGGCCACTATCTTCATAGCCTGTGTTCCGGTAAAGGCAGAAGTAACGGAATAGCCTTCCATTTCAAGGTTCAGCTTTAATGTTTCGTGTAGATTTTCTTCATCTTCCACCAACAATATATTTGCTTTTTCTTCTTTCATTATACTTTAAATTCTACATTAAAAATACTTCCGGCAGGCTGGTTATCGGCGATACTTATTTTACCATTATGGCTTTCGGCAATCCGTTTGCAAAGATATAACCCTAACCCTGTACCTTTTGTGTTGCGCACTGTTTCATCTCCGCTGCGATAAAATTTTGTAAAAACCTTTTTCTTCTCTTCCTCGTTTATACCAACGCCTTCATCAATCACACTCAAAAGAACATTATTATAACTCACCAGCTTTATATAAACAGGTTTTCCTTTTGGTGAATATTTCAAGGCATTACTTATTAAATTATTTATCAGCAATTGCAGCAATAGACTTTCACCATTAATAAAGATGTTTTCTTCTATGTTTTTGATGATGGTTCTTGATGGAAAACGGGCAGCAAAATATATCGCGCATTTATCAACCAGTTCAGAAAAATTAATACTTTCCTTAGCGCTTAAATAATTGCCACTCTCCAATTGCGATGTTATCAGAATATTTGAAACAAGCTCATTAAGCCGTTCTGTTTCCTGCAGGCTTGTTTTAATAAAATGCTGCTGCTTTTCTTCATCAAGTTTTCTTTTAAGTAAAGTTTCAAGGCTGAGGTTTATAACAGCAATAGGCGTTTTTAATTCATGCGTAACAGCCATCATAAAATTTTGCTGCTGCCGGTTTAGCATAAATTGTTTTCTCACAGAACGATAAACAAATAATGCTCCTATCAATGTTACGATTACAAAAGTTATTCCTTCACTAATATACTGTGCCGTTTTGCGGGAATGTTCATCATTAACTAAAAAAAGCTTTTGTTCATACGCAGCATCATCTTTATTCAGTTGCAGCAATTTATAAAAGCGCATCTGGTCGTTTTGTTGTTCCAGCGAAATAAACCACCATATCCATGCTGCCGTAATAAACAACAGCAGGAACCAGTACACAAAAGTTATGAATGTAAGCTTGCGCTGTTTATAAACAGAGATCATTACTGCAAAATAAAAAGATTATGTGTTGCAAAATTGATTATGATGTGCTACACTTGTAAACAGCTTCTGATCTGTTAATCTAAAAAATTACAATGGAAAACAACCTGACGGAATATGATGATGCTCAAAATACGCGTTTGTGGGAAGGAGGCAAAATCTTATGCATGGGCGAAGCGCTTATTGATATGATTTGCACAGACAAAGGTAAACCGCTAACCGAAGGCCAGCACTTTTTAAAGAAGCCCGGCGGGGCGCCCACGAATGTTGCAGCCGCTATTGCTGCACTTGGTGGTGATGTGGAATTAGCCGCTAAAGTTGGAAACGACCCCTTTGGCAAACACCTCATAGAAGTGATGCAGGATTTCAAAGTTTCAACAAAATGGATGCTGCAGGATAACCATTACTTCACCACATTTGCATTTGTTTCTTTAATGGAAAACGGCGAACGTGATTTTGTATTTAACCGCGGCGCTGATGGCCAGTTAAACAGGTCTGAAATGGAGGCTATTGATCTCAATGGATTTTCCATTATTCATTTTGGTTCTGCAACGGGCTTCCTGCCCGGCCCATTACAAACTGCCTACCAGGGCCTGATACAGAAAGCGCTTCAGCGAAATTTATATGTGAGCTTCGATCCTAATTATCGCCACCTGCTTTTTAAAAATAATGTGCAATCATTTATTGACCAGTCCTGGAACTTTATAGAAAGCTGTAATTTTTTTAAAGTAAGTGAAGAAGAAGCATTATTGATAACCGGTGGAGCAACTGTAACGGATGCTATAAAAATTCTAAGAGAAAAAACAAACGCTGTTTTTACAATAACTATCGGGAAAGAAGGCACGCTGTTGATTGTAAACGATGAAATTGTTACAGTGCCCAGCATTCATGTGAAGGTTGTTGACACAACCGGGGCCGGCGATGCATTTGTTGGCGCTGTGCTATACCAGTTAAGTAAAATGCAAACGGCTTTGGATGAAATATCTTTCGAAAACTGGAAAAATATAGTTTATAACGCCAACAAAGCCGGCGCCAGAACCTGCGAATATATGGGCGCCATGGAAGCCTTTAAACACTTAAGCAGCGATATATTTAACTAAGCTGTTTGCTAAAAAGGGTCTTCATCCTCACCAAACGTATCATCGTTCATGCGGCTGCCCTTTTGTATAAAGAGGCGTGCATTATTATCATCGCCTGTTTGCGAAGGCTGCGGGCCAAGCGGCTTCCAATTACCGCCTGAAGATAAAGCAGGGCCGCTGTCGCCATCCCATTCTTCAAATCTTTGTATGTGCAGCAGGGCGCGGAGTTTTATAGTTTCAAGCGAGCCGTTCCTGTGCTTTGCTATTTTAATGTGCGTTTCACCGCGTGTGCTTTCGCCATGCTCGTTTGAAAAGTTCTCATAATATTCCGGCCGGTAAATAAACATAACCATATCAGCATCCTGTTCAATAGCGCCGGATTCTCTCAAATCACTCAACTGAGGCATCTTGCTTTCCTTACGCGTTTCAACGGCACGGCTTAACTGGCTTAATGCAATTATTGGTATGTTCAATTCCTTGGCAAGCGCTTTCAGGTTACGGGAAATAGTGCTTATTTCCTGTTCACGGTTTGAACCGCGATCGGCAGTGCCGCTCATTAACTGCAGGTAATCGATAATTATAATACCAACATTATGCTTATTTACCAGGCGGCGTGCTTTTGCCCTGAATTCAAAAATGTTTAAAGCTGCCGTATCATCAATAAAAATGGGAGCCTGCTCCAGACGTTTAATACCCTTGGTATGCAATTGCTGGTATTCATAGTCTTCCAGTTTGCCGCGTGCAATTTTTTCAAGCGCTATTTCACTTTCCGCCGACAAAATACGCTGTACCAATTGTGAAGAACTCATTTCAAGCGAAAACACACCAACAGCCGTAGGCTTAACAGGACTTAAAGCGGCATTGCGGGCAAGGTTTAAAGCAAATGCTGTTTTACCCACAGATGGCCTTGCCGCCAGTATGATAAGATCAGTTGGTTGCCAACCATAGGTTACACGGTCAAGGCTTGAAAAGCCACTTGGAACGCCGGATATATCTTCTGTTTTGGTGCGCAGTTCATCAATGCGGTTGATGGTTTTGGCTAAGGCATTGCCAATATCTTCATAATTATTTTTAAGATAATTATTGGTGATGCTGAACATTTTTGTTTCGCTGTCATCCAGCAAATCAAAAACATCGGTACTGTCTTCATACGCGTCGCTGATTATTTCACCGCTTATGCGAATCAGTTCCCGCTGAATAAATTTCTGCAGAATAATTCTTGAATGCGCTTCAATATTAGCCGTGGATACCACGGCATTGGTAAGTTTGGTAATATAATAAGGGCCGCCTACCGCCTCAAGCTCTTCCGAAGTTTTTAGTTGTTCAACAACGGTAAGCATATCTATCGGCATGCTTTGTTGCGCCAGGCTTTGAAAAGCTTTAAATATGCGTTGATTTACATCCGTATAAAAACATTCCGGCTTCAGAATTTCAATAACGGTATCAAAAGCGCTTTTTTCAAGCATGATAGCACCAAGTACCGCTTCTTCCAGTTCGCGGGCCTGCGGCGGCAATTTTCCATAAACGGTAGTGCTAAGATCTATTGCTGGTTTTCTTCTTGTTCTTCTGTCTTTATTTTGGTTAACAATATCCATTTTATATGAAAAGAATTTAATCGGTTTTAAGTAGCCGCGTTATGTTAAGCAATTGTTGCCCCGGTGTTACCTGTATATTACCGGTAACGGGGCAACGAATTAAGGCCTAATTCATGGCACCAAAAAATTTTAGTTCAATTAAACTTATCAAACTTGTTTGCACAGTTTGCCAACAAAATAACGTGGTTATCCACGATAAGATTATAGTTCTTCCACAGAAATAAAAAGTTTTAAGAAAATTCTGTGCTGATATTCACAGTTACGGGTGCAAAAACTTTTTCATAAAAAACATACTTAGTTTTAAAAAAAGCTGTATTGCTTAAGTTTAAAATTTCACTTTCTTCTCTTATTTCAAAGTCTATTTTTGCATTAATTGATTTTTATGAAGATATCTTATAACTGGCTTAATAAATATTTACCCGAAATAATTGAACCGCAAAAATTATCTGAAATTTTAACTTCTGTTGGCCTTGAAGTTGAAGCACTTGAACCTTACGAAAATTTTAAAGGAGGATTAAAAGGACTTGTTACAGGTGAGGTTTTAAGTTGCGAACCACATCCAAATGCAGATAAACTTAAAATAACAAAAGTTGATATAAATAAAGGTGAGCCATTGCAAATAGTTTGCGGCGCACCAAATGTAGCTACCGGCCAAAAAGTTATAGTAGCGCCTGTGGGCACAACCATATATCCTTTGAATGGAGATGCAGTAACAATGAAAGTGGCTAAGATAAGAGGTGTTGAGAGCTTTGGAATGATTTGCGCTGAAGATGAAATAGGCTTAAGCAACAATCATGAAGGCATTCTTATTTTACCTGCAGAAACGAAAAACGGAACACCTGTTGAAAAGCTCTTTGATGTTTATACTGACTGGATTTATGAAATTGGTTTAACACCAAACCGCATGGATGCCATGAGCCATATTGGTGTTGCCAAAGATGTTTGTGCATGGTTATCTTACCATAATCATACGATAGTAACGGCAAAGCTTCCATTTACAAATAATACGGAAAGCAGCAGCGAAAACAGTGAATTTACTGTTGTAATTGAAAATACAGATGACTGCAAAAGGTATTCAGGTATAGCAATAAAAAATATAAAAGTTGCGCCATCACCCGCATGGCTGCAGCATTATTTAAAAGCAATAGGCCAGCGTCCAATCAATAATATAGTTGATATTACCAATTTCATTTTGCATGAAACGGGCCAGCCTTTACACGCTTTTGATGCTGATGCCTTAAGCAGTAAAAAAGTAGTGGTAAAAAATCTGGCCGAGGGTACTTTATTTAAAACACTGGACGAAGTGGAAAGGAAATTAGGCAGCGGGGATTTAATGATTTGCGACAACAATGAACCTATTTGTATCGCGGGTGTCTTTGGCGGCATAGGCAGCGGTGTTACCGAAAAAACACAAAGCATATTTTTAGAAAGCGCATGGTTCAGCCCTTCCTCTATACGGGCAACTTCATTAAAACATGGCCTGAGAACAGAAGCTGCCATCAGGTTTGAAAAAGGTGTAGATATTTCAGGCACAGTACAGTCGCTTTTACGCGCTGTTGAATTGATAAAAGAAATGACAGGTGGTGAAGTAAGCGGGAAACTGATTGATGTTTATCCAACAGTGGCAGAAAAGAAAATTGTTGTTTTAAAATATGATTACCTTAAAAAATTAAGTGGCAAAACTTATTCGCCGGAATCAGTAAAAAACATTTTAACTGCGCTTGAATTTGATATACTTGAAAAAAATGACAGCTTTATAAAACTGGCTGTGCCATTAAGCAAAGCTGATATTAGTTTGCCCGCCGATATTGTAGAAGAAATTATAAGGATTGACGGCTTGAACAATATTGAAATTCCATCAACAATTACAATAACGCCTGCTATAAATGAAAACAGTTTAAAGGAGAATTTGAAAGAAAAACTGGCGCAATTATTTGCCGGTTTGGGGTTCAATGAAATTATTACCAATTCTATTACCAATAGTAAAAATTACAGGGAAGATCAGTTAAATACTGCTGTTAAATTGCTTAATAATTTAAGCGCCGATCTTGATATTATGCGGCCTTCCATGCTTGAAACAGGGCTGGAAGTACTTGCATATAATATCAACAGAAAAAATACTAACCTTCGTTTTTTTGAGCTTGGTAAGGTTTATAAGCAGGATGAAAATGGTTACACAGAAACAGAAAAACTTTGTTTTTGGATAACAGGCAGGCAACAAACTCCGGGTTGGAAAAACCAACATGCAGAAGCTGATTTTTTTACAGCCAAGGGTATTACTGCAGCACTGCTGGAAAGCATCAATATTAAAAATATATTTTTTGAAGAACCCGAAGCCATGGCAGAAGGCACCATTCAAACACTTCAAAAAAACAACACTAAATTGGGCAGCATTTTGCTGGCAGCCAATTCGCTTTTACACAAATTTGGTATTAAACAGCCGGTTGTTTTTGCAGAGTTTGATGTAGAAGGCCTGGCAGAAGAAACTATAAAACAGCAGGTTTTATATAAAGAAATTTCACAGTTTCCGGTTGTGGAAAGAGACTTCGCTTTTGTAACCGGCAAAAATGTTGTTTACGGCGGCATTGCATCGTTTTTAGAGAGAATGAAGGTGAAATATCTTGAAGGCTTTAAGCTGTTTGATATTTATGAAGGTGAAAAATTAGGCGCTGATAAGAAATCGTTTGCCATTAACTTTAGATTTATCAATGCAGAAAAAACGCTTACCGATGCTGAAGTGGAGCTGGCTATGAAGGCAATTACCGAAAAGCTGGTAAAAGAATTTGATGCAGAAATCCGGCACTAATTTGGCCTAATTTTTATTGTATGGAAGATTTGCATGCCACAGTTAAAGATTTACATTTTGCTTTACAAACGTTATTAAAAAAACTGAACGGGTTAAAAAAAGAAAACGAGGGTCTAAAAAAAGAAAATGAAGCGTTGAGAAAAGCCGTTTCAGAAAAGGAGCATTTAATTAATGCAAGTGAAGAAAAGATTGTTACAGCAAATATTAATGGTTTGTACGATGAAGAACAAAAAGAAGCTTTGCAATTTAAGATTGATGCATATTTAAAAGACATTGAAAAATGTCTTGCACTACTTAATGCCAGATAATGGAAGAATTAATACCTGTAAATATTTTGGTGGGCGATAGAAATTACCGTGTCAAAATTAAGCCTGCTGATGAAGAAAATCTGCGTAAAACAATAAAACTCGTAAATAATAAATTGGTAGAATTTAAAACTAATTTTGCCGGTAAAGACATGCAGGATTATATCGCCATGGTATTAATATGGCTGGCAACCGAACAACCTTCAAGCGCAATTACTAATGAAAATGCCAGGGAAATTTCAGGAAAATTAAAAGCACTTCAACAGTTAATTGAGGAAGCTATATAAATAAAAAGCTCCGTCCAAAAATGAACAGAGCGTATTCTGAAAAAGCCCCGAAAATCATTGCGCCTTACAGGCAAACATTTTTCAATTTTCTCTTCAGTTTTCAGAGAAGGTACTACATTAAACACATTCAGTTTGGGTTACGGCCCCTAACTTTTAAAAACTTTACTGTTAGTTTTAACGGTAAGTCTTTTAAAGGTTTCTTAAAGAACGAATTAAAAACGGGTATTGGTCTTTTTTCAAATTGAGTGCCAACGCTATTGCAAACAAGCAACTTACTGTATATCAGAAAGTTATAAAATAACTCAATTCTAATTATTCCCGATTTGAAACAACTTTGTCCTAAAATGAGACTCAAAATCACTTTAAATATTCTGCCTGTTGATAATTAACTTCGCAGCTTAACAGTTATAACAATAATTTTTTATCAATTTAATTTTTCATGGATATATCAATCATAATCACAGGAATAATTGCTTTGCTTGCCGGAATTGGGTTGGGAAAAATCTTATTTGCCAAAAATACCCGCAAAAAAATAGAAGAGGCTGATTTACAGTCTCAGCAAATGCTCTCTGAAGCACAGCTAAGGGCTGAAACCATTAAGAAAGAAAAAATACTCGAAGCAAAAGAGAAATTTGTACAACTTAAAGCTGAATACGATAAAGAGGTTCTGGAACGGAACCGTAAAATAAATGATAGTGAAAACCGGATAAAACAAAAAGAAATCAGTATTAATCAAAAGGAAGGCTTACTTGACAAACAAATAAAGGAAAATGAAGTAATTAAAGAAAATCTTAACCGGCAGCTGGAAGTTGTTGCACAGAAGAGAACCCAGCTTGAAAAACATCAGGAAGAACATATTAAAAGACTCGAAAAGATTGCCGGCCTTACCGCAGAAGAAGCAAAGACACAACTAATTGAAAGTCTTAAACAGGAGGCTCAAACCCAGGCGCTTCAACTTCAGCAGGAGGTGATTGAAGAAGCAAGGCAAAAAGCAAATAAAGAAGCACGAAAAATTATTATTCAATCTATTCAGCGAACTGCAGCCGAACAAACCATTGAAAATACGGTTACTATCTTCAACCTGGAAAGTGATGAAATCAAAGGCCAGATTATAGGCCGTGAAGGCAGAAATATCCGTACTATAGAAGCTGCAACAGGTGTTGATCTTATTGTTGATGACACCCCTGAAGCTATTGTACTTTCTTCATTCGATCCGTTGCGCCGCGAAATTGCACGTCTTAGTCTTCAGCGACTGGTAGCTGATGGAAGAATTCACCCCGCCCGCATTGAAGAAGTTGTTGAAAAAACACGCAAACAACTGGAAGAGCAGGTAATGGAAATAGGCGAAAGGACAGTAATTGAACTGGGTATTCATGGCCTTCATAAAGAGCTGGTTCGCATTGTGGGAAAAATGCGTTTCCGTTCTTCCTATGGGCAAAACTTATTAATGCACAGCCGGGAAGTGGCCAATTTATGCGCAACCATGGCAGCGGAATTAGGATTAAGTCCCAAACTGGCAAAGCGTGCCGGTTTATTGCATGATATTGGGAAAGTGCCTGATGAAGAAACAGAATTAAGCCATGCTTTACTCGGCGCCAAGCTTGCAGAAAAATACGGTGAAAATGCGGCCGTTGTAAATGCCATCGGGGCACACCACGATGAAATGGAAATGCAGTATATCATCTCACCTATTGTTCAAAGCTGCGATGCTATTAGTGGTGCAAGACCGGGCGCAAGAAGGGAAATTATGCAACAATACCTTCAGCGCATTAAAGATCTCGAAACACTGGCTATGGGTTATAGCGGCGTAGAAAAGGCCTATGCAATTCAGGCAGGCCGGGAATTAAGGGTTATTGTTGAATCAGAGAAAATTACAGATTCAGACAGCGATAAACTGAGTTTTGAAATAGCCCAGAAAATTCAGAACGAAATGACTTATCCCGGACAAATTAAAATAACCGTAATAAGGGAGAAAAGGGCCATTAATGTAGCCCGGTAACCTTGAATATTATAAACAATACTTAATGTTTATAAAGAATTGGTTTTTATTATTTGGCATTTCCTGCAAATGCCGTTACCTTTGCAAACCTTTTTAAAATTATTGGTTATGAACGCAGCAACTCAATTTATACATGAACAGCTTACGGCAAAAAAGCAACACCCGAAATTTAAGGCTGGTGATAATGTTACAGTTAATTATAAAATTGTAGAGGGTGGCAAAGAACGTGTACAAGGGTTTCGCGGCGATGTTGTAAAAATTCAGGGTACTGGTGCTACGGCAACTTTTACAGTGCGAAAAATATCTGATGGAATTGGAGTTGAAAGAGCATTTCCTTTTTTCTCACCTAATGTTGAATCGATTGTTCTGAACAAAGTAGGTAAAGTTCGCCGTTCAAAGTTGTACTACCTGCGTAACCGCAGCGGCAAGAGCGCCAGGATCAAAGAAAAAAGAATTTAATTATCACACTATACCACCTAAGAGAAAAGCGAAAGATGTTAAAAATTTTTCGCTTTTTTATTTTTTACAAGCAGTTCTTTAGGCGGTCTCGTATATTAGTTACTATATTTGTTTTCACTTTAAATTTTATCAAATGGGAAATCTTGGTTTTCAGGAAATATTACTGATAGCAGTAGTAGTTCTGGTGCTTTTCGGTGGCCGTAAAATACCTGAATTTATGAAGGGTTTGGGCCGTGGCGTTCGTGAATTTAACGATGCAAAAAACAGTGTTAGAAAAGAACTTGAAGAAGGCTTGAATGAAAAAGACAATAAGCCGCCAACACCATCGGCAAACGGTGTTCAACAAACAGCTTCTACTACAACTCAGCCATAATTTCTTTCCATATCATTAAAAAATTTGTAGCCTTTGTTTAGCTTTCATTCTATCAAAGACTATCAATCTTTATTATTAAACGGCAAAGCAACATGCGCTGATGCCGTTTCTTATTATATAAAGAATATAGAACAAAATAAGCACCTTAATGCTTTTCTTGAAGTTTATAAAGAAGAAGCACGGGAACGTGCTGCCCTGCTCGATGCAAAACGAAAAGGAGGAAATGCGTTGGGCAAATTGCATGGCGTAGTTGTGGGCCTTAAAGATGTTATAAGTTATAAAGGCCATAAACTTTCCGCCGGCTCCCGCGTACTCAAAAATTTCCAGGCGGTTTATAATGCAACTGCTGTTGAAAGATTATTGCAGGAAGATGCCATAATTATTGGCAGGCAAAACTGCGATGAGTTTGCCATGGGCAGCAGCAACGAAAATTCAGCATTTGGCAATGTATTGAATGCTGCAGATAATTCGAGGGTGCCGGGCGGCTCTTCGGGTGGTTCGGCTGTAGCTGTTCAGGCTAAGCTTTGCATGGTAAGTTTAGGAAGCGATACAGGCGGCTCGGTTCGTCAACCTGCAGATTTCTGCGGCGTTGTAGGTTTAAAACCTTCTTATGGGCGCATTTCCCGTTTTGGGCTTATTGCCTATGCTTCCTCATTTGACCAGATTGGGATCTTCGCAAATTCCGTGGAAGATGCTGGTATCGTGCTTGAAGTGATTGCAGGAAAAGATGATTTTGACAGCACAGCCACAGAAGATATTTTTAAGTTCGACCGGTGGAACGAAAAAAAAGATTTCAAAATCGGCTATTTCCCGGCAACATTAAATCATACCGGGCTTGACCCTGAAATAGCTGCAACCCAAAAGCATTTTATTAATCATTTACAGGAACAAGGTTTTAAAGTTTCCCAAATTGAATTTGACCTGCTGGATTATATAGTGCCTGCTTATTATATTTTAACAACCGCTGAAGCTTCAAGTAATCTGGCGAGATATGATGGTCTGAAATATGGAGCACAACAGCCGGCTAAAGATTTAAACGAGCAGATAAATTTAACCCGCAGCCGGTTTTTTGGCAAGGAAGTACAACGGCGCATTATGCTGGGCACATTTGTTTTAAGCGAAGGTTATTATGAGGCATATATAACAAAGGCTCAAAAAGTTAGAAATATTTTACTTAAAAAAGTAAAGGAAATATTTACTGAAGTTGATGCCATAGTAATGCCGGTTTCACCAACTACCGCTTTTAAAATAGGCGAAAAAAATAATGACCCCATAGCTATGTTTTTGGCAGATATCTATACCGTGTTCGCTAATTTAACCGGTATTCCTTCCATATCAATCCCGCTATTTAGACATTCCAATGGTATGCCCTTTGGCCTGCAGGTAATGGCATCTCATTTAAATGAGTTAACTTTGCTGGCTATTTCAGAACATCTGACAGAGATAAACAAAACAACTAACCAACCGGTTGATGTTTAAAATTATGAAGCAGTTTTTCAGGCATATATACCTTTTGAAAACTTTTTCTATAGTAAAAGCAGCCTGTTTATTCTGTCTTTTGAATATTTCAACCACCTCGTTTTCCCGCACAAATAATACATTATTCCCAAAAGATAGTACCGGTACCGATTCTATTTCTAGACCAATCCAGGGTGCATTTATTGCAGACAGCTCTAAAATGTTTACAAGCCTTTTAGGAAATGCTGCGGTTGGCAATAACCCCATGGATTTATCAATGAATGCTGAGGCAAAATATTTTGCAGATAATTATATAAAAAAACATACAGCTTACTTCAATAAGATGAAGGTTTGGGGAAAGCCATATTTCAATTTATATGATCGGATTTTGTCTTCTTATGGCATCCCGCTGCAGCTAAAATATCTTTCTGTTATAGAAAGCAGCTTGAACAGTACGGCTATTTCCTGGGCAGGCGCCGTGGGACCGTGGCAAATTATGGATGCCACAGCAAGAGAGCATGGATTAAGGACAGGCTATTATGATGAAAGAGCCGATTACGTTAAAAGCACCAACGCCGCCTGCAAAATTTTAAAAGATTTGTATAATACCTATGGTGATTGGCTTTTGGTAATTGCTGCTTACAACACAGGAGCAGGCAATGTAAACCGTGCTATTGCAAAAGCACATAGCAAAGATTTTTGGAAGATTCAATATTACCTGCCACTTGAAACACGCAATCATGTAAAAAAGTTTATTGCAACGCGCTATTTTTTTGAGGGAAGCGGAGGTATTGCAACAGACAATAAGGCCATAACTTTGCAAAATAAGGATGCTTATTTAGACATTGCCGCCAACTGCTCAACCGTAAATATTTACGGGAAATATAATTCCGTTGTTATTGCTAATAACTTAATGATGGATCTTTCATTATTCAATCAGCTTAACCCTGATATTGATAATGTACTTGCTAAAGGTGATATTTATCCCATGCGCGTTCCTGCTGATAAAGCTCAATTATTTCAATCTAAAAAGAGCGATATACTTAAACAAAGTGTTGAACTGTTATTGAATGGTTCCAGGCCTGCGGCTACACCGGTTGTAGCGGGCAAATAATTACCGAAGCGTATCAATTATTGCTTTCGCTTTTAATAAACATTCCTCATATTCTTTTTCCGCATCGGCATAAAAAGTTATGGCGCCACCGACCAGGTAATTCAAAAACCTATTGTGGGCATTATAAAAA
Source organism: Parafilimonas sp. (assembly GCF_051953455.1). Classification (NCBI taxonomy): domain Bacteria; kingdom Pseudomonadati; phylum Bacteroidota; class Chitinophagia; order Chitinophagales; family Chitinophagaceae; genus Parafilimonas; species Parafilimonas sp. The sequence continues at coordinate 55,682 of NZ_JBQCIT010000050.1, forward strand.
ATGCTTCGTATTACTACATTAAAGTCGAAATCTCTTTCGGGTGATATATAGCCAACACTGCCTGAAAACAATTGCCGCTTTGTTTTTTCATACTGCTCAATTAATTGCATGGCCCGCCGTTTTGGAGCGCCCGTCATTGAACCCATGGGAAAGGTTGCACGAATAATTTCAGCAAATGTTATATCCTCCCTTAATTCGCCTTTTACAGTAGAAATCATTTGATGTACCTGCGGAAAAGAATAGATGCCAAATAATTCATCAACTACAACTGTTCCCTCGTTACAAATCCTGCTAAGATCATTTCTCACCAAATCAACAATCATTACATTCTCGCTGCGCTCCTTTTGGTTAGCTTGCAAATTTTCTTTTTCAAGCGCATCCAGCGCAATGTTTACATTTCTTGGAGCAGTGCCTTTTATCGGCTGCGAAAAAATAGTGCTGCCGGTTTTAGATAAAAAGCGCTCCGGGCTGGCACATAACAGATGTTTATTGTTAATCTTATAAAAACAGGAAAATGGGGTTGGAGAAATTTCTATAAGCTTTAAATAAGTATGCAAAGGCTCTATTGAAACCTCTGCTGCAAAAAATTCCTGGCAGTAATTCAATTCATAACAATCTCCACGAAGTATATGGCGCTGAACCGTTTTAATAATATCAATATATTCTTCTTTCGTTAAAGAAGATTGCAGTTGTATTTGTTTTGATGATGAAGACCGGTTATCATTTAAAACTTCGTTTCCAATCGCCTCAATTATTAAACCTGGTTGTTCTTTAACTGAATGAATCGTAACGATATTTTTATCAAGGCTTACTACTATTGCTGGTACAAAAAAGAAAACATCTTCAAAGCCGGCATTATTTGTATGTGATGATTGTAAATCCTCGATTTCATTCTTTAAATCATATCCCAGGTGCCCGAAAATCCAGTCTGCATTTTCACTATAAAAATGATCAAGTTGGGATAAAATATTTTCTGAAGGAGAAAAAACTTTGACAGCATCAACAGCAACCAGGCAATCATATTTATGATGTTTGTCAGCATAATAATGACTGTCCATAAAACAACAAATGCCAAACCGGTTTGCCCAGCTCAGCATTTGCTTTTTAAACAACAGAATATCATCAATAGGAAAAGATGCAGTTGTTCTTTTCACCTATTACATTTTAGAAATCGTCGTCGTCATCATCGTCAAAGCTGTTTGAATCATTAAAAAGATCAAACTCTTTTAAATCATCATCAAATTTAAAATCATCGTCATCATCATCGCCCTTTTTACTTCCGCCGCCAGATGATTTTTTACCTCCTGATTTTGGTATGTCGAATTCATCGAAATCGGGATCCCACTCTTCTTCCTCTTCAGGTTTATCCCAATCATCCACTTCATCTTCTCCATCATCATCGTCGTCATCCTCTTCGGATTGCTTTTTAGTCTTGGGGCCAGACTTTGCAGCTTTTGAAGGTTGTACTTCTTCATCGTCTTCAAAATCTTCATCCAGTTCATCATCCTCTTCCACTTGTTTTTTTGCTTTGGAAGAACTTGTTTTACCAGCTTTATCTCCGGACGGTTTCGGAGTAGTTTTCTTTGTTTTGTCAGATTTAGATGCCATACACAGTTTGGATTAGCTGTTGTAAAATTTCAACGAGTTTTTTAATCAGCAAAAAAAATTAATCATTAATTTTTATTATCTGTTCACGCTGCGGGCCGTTTGACACATGGCTTACAGGCGAACCAATATATTGATTGATAAAAGAAATATAACGCTGCATAGCTTCCGGTAAATTATCCCCTGTTTTAAGCAAAGTAGAATCGCAGCTCCATCCTTCAAAGGCTTTATATTCAGGCTTCACATCTGCATGCGTTAACTGGAACGGCACTTCCTTACTTTTATTACCGTTTATTAAATATTCTGTGCAAACTTTAAGCTCTTTAAATGAATCTAATACATCTGCTTTCGTCATTACCACATTCGTTACCCCGTTAAGCATGCAGGTATATTTTAATGCTACGAGGTCAATCCAGCCGCAACGGCGCGGCCTGCCTGTAGTTGCCCCAAATTCATTGCCAATTTTTCTTAACTCCTCTCCTGTTTCATCATGCAATTCAGTGGGAAAAGGCCCGCTGCCTACCCTGGTGCAGTAGGCTTTTGTAACACCAAAAACTTTGTTTATTTTCTGCGGCGCCACACCAAGACCTGTACATACACCGGCTGAAATAGTATTGGATGAAGTTACAAAAGGAAATGTGCCAAAGTCAACATCAAGCATTGAACCTTGCGCTCCTTCTGCTAAAACCTTTTTGCCGCTGCTTATTTTATCATTAATGAAATATTCGCCGTTTATAATATTTAAAGTACGCAGAAATTCAATCGCGTCAAAAAATTCTTCTTCCCATACAGAAATATCTTCAGCAAAGTGAAAGTTATCCAGCAGCCGCTGATGTTTTAAACGCAGTTTAATGTATTGTGTAATAAACGACTTATCCGTTATATCGCCCACACGCAAAGCATTGCGGCCGGTTTTGTCCATATAGGAAGGACCAATACCCTTAAGCGTAGAACCAATTTTGCTTTCGCCTTTTGATATTTCAGAAGCTCTATCCAAAGCCCTGTGTGTGGGAACAATAAGATTTGTACGTTGTGATATGAACAAATTTTTCTTTACATCTATACCAAAGGCAGCCACCGCTTCACATTCCTTTTTTAATGTAACCGGATCGAGTACCACACCATTGCCTATTATGTTTGTGGTATTTTGATGAAATATGCCGGAAGGTATTTGATGGAGTACTATTTTTTTATCGCCTACATATAAAGTGTGCCCTGCATTTGGGCCACCCTGAAAACGTGCAATTATATCATAGTTGGGTGCAAAATAATCAACAATCTTTCCTTTGCCTTCGTCGCCCCATTGCAAACCAAGAATTACATCAACCATTAGATTTTTTTTATTGTTGCCGCAAAAATAAAGGTTAGTATATCGCAGTTAGAAGTTTATGCAAGAAAAATTTCAACGCTGCATTTTTATAACAATTTAAATTTTGTTTGACTTATGTATAAAAATCATTAAAGAATTTTAGCTGCAGGACCTGTATCTGCATCTGTTGCAAAATATAACTGATCTGCTGTAATCTGAAAAACCGTCTTGTATCTTCTTCTCATTAACGGTTCCAATCCAGGCTAAGATTTAATAACTAATTTTACGCCAACAGGTTAAAATTATGAGCAGGAAAACAGCATCAACATTTATTGCCAAAAGCACTATAAAAGCATCAAACCTTGATCATCGCAGAAAAATCAATTTCAATATCGGCAAATACAATGCTGTTGTGCCGCAGGGCAAAACGCAGTTTAATAATTTAATGACAGCCCGTGAGCATGCAAAAAATACAAAATGGAATGCTGTTGAGCATCTTGACGTTATGCTGGAAACATTTGAAAGAAATATTTCAGCACGGGGCGCCAGGGTTATCTGGGCAGAAACGGCTGAAGATGCGCTGAAAGAAATTGGAAAAATTTGTAAAGCAAAGAATTGCAAATCGGTAGTGAAGAGCAAGAGCATGGTTACTGAAGAAATTCATTTAAATAAATTTCTTGAAAAGCAGGGCATTGAAAGCATTGAAACAGATTTAGGCGAATATATCCAGCAGTTAGACAATGAACCGCCTTATCATATTGTAACGCCTGCAATGCACAAAAGCAAAGAAGACATTGCAAAATTATTTGCAGAAAAATTAAATGTTCCGGATGGCTTATCGCCACATCAGCTTACATTAATTGCCCGCGAAAAACTCAGGAGGAAATATGTGGAAGCTGAAATTGGCATTACAGGTGCTAACTTTATAATTGCAGATACGGGATCTATTTCTGTAACTGAAAATGAGGGTAACGGCCGGTTAAGCAGCGCTTTTCCTAAAACGCATATAGTAATCACAGGCATTGAAAAAGTGTTACCGTCTATTAACGATCTCGCCTTGTTTTTGCCTTTGCTGGCAACGTTTGGAACAGGTCAGAAATTAACCGTTTATAACACTATCATTTCCGGTCCAAGACAAAAGAATGAGATTGACGGCCCTGAAGAAATGTATGTAATCTTACTTGATAATGGCAGGACCAATTTACTTGCCAATGATAAAGCCCGTGAAGCATTATATTGTATTCGCTGTGGCGCCTGCTTAAATGCCTGCCCTGTTTATAAAAACATTGGAGGCCATAGCTATGGCACAACTTACAGCGGCCCCATTGGCAGTGTGATTACACCTCAGCTAAAAAATTTAAAAGAATGGAAACATTTGAGCTATGCTTCATCGCTGTGCGGCAATTGCACTGAAGTTTGCCCCGTGCGTATAAACATTCATGAATTATTGCTGGAAAACAGGCATGAATCTGTAGTGGAAGGCGATAGCCCTGTATCAGAACGCGTTGCCTGGAAAATGTGGAAGGTGGCGAGTTTAAACCGCGGCATGATGAACATGGCAAACGGCAACCTTAAAAATAAAGTGGTGAATTCTATGTTTAAAGCATGGACAAAACACAGGGCTGACCTTGACTTCAGCCAAAAGACTTTTAATCAAATGTGGAAGGAGGAACGAGGGAAGAACAGTTGATTAGTTGATTAAGTTGAAGAGTGCTGCATTACTGCAATTATTGTAAATTTGATAAAAGTGATTTTATGAAGCTGGTTGAAGAAAATAAAAAATTTGCAAATGATGAAGAATACTTTCTTTATGAAGAAAGCAGTGAATTAAAACATGAATTAATCAACGCAAACCTTTATGAAATGAGCGGCTCTTCAGTATATCATAATAAACTTGAAAGGCGGATTGCCAATCTTATTG
>NZ_JBQCIT010000051.1:0-133252 GCF_051953455.1 Parafilimonas sp.
ATGAGCACGCAACAAGTAAAAACTTTAAGCAATGATGGATTTATAATTGGCTGCCATACCTGGGATCATCACAATGTAACGGGTTATGCAAATAACGACTGGGCCATACAACTTGAAAAACCAAAACAACTTCTCGAAAAGATTACGGGCAGGCCTGTTGAATACTTCGCCTATCCAAACGGTATTTGGAATGAGGCGTCAATAACGCAATTAAAAGCTTATAACTATAAGGCAGCATTTCAGTTGGCAGATAAACAAAGTGTTGTTAATCCGGATTATACCATCAGGAGAATTATAGTTGATGGCAACTGGAATGCACAGCAATTATTGTATGCTATGAAGCATTCATTTAAATGAAAGCAGTTGATAGCAATCAGTAATAACACTGATGCATCTCAATTTTAATAAAAAACATATATATGTTCTTTGAAAATAAAAATGATTTCAAGACATATATTTTTAACGCTCACCGGCACCTGCTTTTTTTTAGTGGCACAATGCGGCAGGCCCGCTGCCGCTCATATTCAACAACAGCATATAATTCTTTTAAAAGACACAACACCGGTAAAGAATGTAATTGTTTCCAAAAGTTCCTTAAACACGCTATCATCTGATACCGCTTTGTACAATGACTTGTTGTTGCATCTTGTTCATTATAAACCCAATAATAAGTTTCCTGTAAAAACAGCATATCCTTTACCTGGCGCTATTCTTCCGTTTAAAAGAGTGGTTACCTATTATGGCAATTTCTATTCTGCAGGCATGGGTATTTTAGGTGAACTGCCGCCGGATGAAATGTTGAAGCGCCTGCAGGCAGAAGTAGAAAACTGGGAGCAGGCAGATCCCAAAATCCCGGTGCAGCCTGCCCTGGAATATATTGCTGTAACAGCACAACGCAACCCTGGTAAAGATGGCAAGTACCGCTTGCGCATGCCATTTAGCCAGATTGATAAAGCACTTGAATTATGCAAAAAAATTAATGCAGTTTTATTTTTGGATATACAGGTTGGCCATTGCAATTTGCCGGAGGAGTTGCCCCCTTTACTGCAATATTTAAAGATGCCTGATGTACATCTTGCCATAGACCCGGAATACTCCATGAAAAGTGGCGCCGTTCCATGCGCTGAGATCGGCACATTTGACGCCGATGATATTAACTATGCTTCAGATTACCTGGCGCAGATTGTTCGCGACCATCATCTTCCTCCAAAGATTTTAGTTGTTCACCGCTTTACAAAAAACATGGTAACGCATTACAAAAGTATTACAACCAAACCTGAAGTGCAGATTGTAATGAATATGGATGGCTTTGGTTTTCCTGCAAAAAAAATAGACACGTATAAATCGTGGATTGCGGGCGAACCGGTACAATTTACAGGCGTTAAATTATTTTATAAAAACGACATTAAATCCGCCCCTCATAAGCTAATGACGCCGGCAGAAATCCTCAATTTAAATCCAAGCCCGGTTTATATACAATACCAATAAACATAACACCTGCGTTCCGAACAGGAATCATACAGGCCGGTGATGTGGGTCATTTTATTTACCGGCGGGTGATTTTAGCTTTGAATTAAAGCGGTGCCTATAAACAATTATAAATACTAACACTATGAACAACAGTAAAAATGCACGCCATTACCGGGCCGCAGTTTTTAAAAAACAACCTGGGTACCACGGAAAATTTTTAAAACCGTCTTACAGAAAATCGCCATTCAAAACAGGAGGCAGAGCCGAAAAAAATATCCCGGAGGACTGGATAGACGTTTATTTAAGCCGGTTTTTAAGCTAATATAATTTTCATTCATCATTAAAAATTTAAACATGAAAACAGATGTTCAAATTCAAAAAGATGTGATGGAGGAATTGCGATGGACTCCATTACTCAAATCATCAGAAATTGGTGTGGCTGTGAAAGATGGCGTAGTTACGCTCTCCGGCATGGTTGACACGTATTCCAAAAAAATGGAAGCTGAAAGAGCAGCGTCGAATGTTGCAGGCGTAAAGGCAGTTGCGCTTGATATACAAGTTGGTGTATCGCCTTATTTTAAAAGAACAGATGCCGAAATTGCAGAAGATGTGTTGAAAGCATTAAAGCAGCACACTTCTATCCCGGAAGACAAAATAAAAGTTAAGGTGGAAGATGGTATTGTAACCCTTGAAGGAGAAGTGGAATGGGAATACCAACGCGTTGCTGCAAAGAATGCCATACAAAACTTTGCAGGCATAACCAACGTTTGGAATTTTATTAAGCTTATACCAAAGGTTACTGCATCAGGCATTATGGAAAAGATCAAAGCAGCCTTTGAAAGGAGCGCAAAACTTGATGCCGGCAGGATATTCGTGGATACCAGCGGTAGCAGTGTTACACTTACCGGAACGGTTGCTTCTTTAGCTGAAAAGGAAGACGCAGGCTATGCCGCCTGGTCAGCACCTGGTGTAACTATGGTAAACAATAACCTCGAAGTAGAACAGGAAGAGTATGCTTATTAAAAAAATGGGGGCAGTCATTTTAAAAACATGGCTGCCCTTTGTTATCATTAATTTTTAAACAGTTGTCGTGAAAACAAGTGCAGAAATAAAAAAAGAAGTTATAGACAGGTTGCGCCGGCAGCCATCGCTTGAAGCGTTAAACATCAGTGTTGATGTAATGGGCGATGTTGTATTTCTTTCAGGCAGGGTTGATTCCTACCGAAAAAAATTTGATGCCGGGAAACTTATCAGAAGCCTGGAAGATGTAAAAAAGGTTCACCTTGATTTATATGTGGACTTACCCGCCGGTGATAAAAAAACAGACGCGGCAATTAAAGATGCTATAGCTGATATTTTACGGCAAAGCATTTTCACGGATATTGAAATTTTATTTTCAATACGTGAGGGTGTTGTGATTTTGACCGGCGAAACGAAAAGCCTTTTGCAAAAAAATAAACTGATGAATGAAATAATAAATGTACCCGGGATTTTAAATATATGTGATTTTATCAAAGTGAAAAAAGCTGCGACGGGCATTAAACTGAACGGCAATAATAACCGGGCGAACAATAAAATTGAAATTCCCGCAAATCCCCTTGCGGTTGTGCAATGATTCTTTCGCTCTGATTGTCTATCTTCATTAATGCGTCCATCCTATCATGCTCAAACCGCATAAAAATCATATTATAGCGCCCGATGCCGTAAGTGCTTCAAAACATATATCCCAGCTTTCTTCCCTTAACAAACAGGATGCACCGCATCATCTTACTGCTGAACAAATCACCACTTCACTAAAAACTTCAGTTCAATATGGTTTAAGCCATGAAGAAGCAGCCGGCCGCCTGGCTGTTTTTGGTTATAACCGCATTAGTTCTAAAAAAGAAAAAACAATTGTGCAGGTTTTATCGCAGCAATTCACCAGCATTGCTGTATATCTTTTAGCGGCAGCGGCCATCATTTCTTTTGCCTTAAATGACATTGCAGAAGGCATCGCCATTCTTATTGTCATTGTTTTAAATGCTTTAATAGGATTTGTGATGGAATGGCAGGCAGTTACGTCAGTGCAGGCTTTGAAAAAAACTGATATAATACAAGTAAAGGTTATACGGGATGGAATGCTCACTGAGATTGTCTCAGATAAAATTACGATCGGCGATTTGATCTCCGTTGAAGCAGGCGATATCATTCCTGCAGATGCAAGGATTGTTTTATCTGAGCATTTGCAAACGGAAGAATCTGCGCTCACAGGTGAATCCCTTCCTGTTAAAAAATATATGGCAGCGTTGCCTGCAAAAACGGTGGTTGCAGAAAGAAATAATATGCTGTATAAAGGCACTTCAGTTACCCATGGCAATGCCAAAGCAATTGTAACGGCCATTGCCGATGACACAGAATTCGGCAGGATTGCATCATTGGTGCAACAGGCAAAGCCTGAAGCAACGCCGCTGGAAAAACAATTAGCGGCATTGAACAAAAACCTGGTTTGGATTACACTCTTTATTGCAGGATGTATTTACCTGATCGGGATAATGAAAGGCAATGATTATTTCCTGATGCTTGAAACTGCTATCGCCATGGCGGTGGCCGCCATACCTGAAGGTCTTCCCATTGTAGCCACAATCACGCTGGCAAAAGGTGTACTGCGCATGAGCAAACAAAACGTTATTGTAAAGCAATTAACTTCTGTGGAAACACTTGGTAAAACAGATGTTATCCTCACAGACAAAACCGGCACGCTTACAAATAACCGCATTATTGCAGACAGGGTAATAACAGCACTGGGCGAATACCAAACCTTTTCAAGGGAAGAGGTAAGAAAAAATAAAGTCGCTTTATATTGGTTACATACGGTTGCCGCATTGTGCAATAATGCCGTTATACACAATGATAAAGCAATTGGCGATCCGCTTGAAATTGCGCTGTTGCATTGGGTGAATGCAACTTACCCTTCAGCAAAAATCAGCAGGCGATATATAAAGATGGATGAACTGCCTTTTGATGCAAAAATTAAAAGCATGGCGACCCTTCATGCATCCAGACATAAATATGTAGTTGCTGCAAAGGGCGCTGCGGAAAATCTGTTGAATTTTTGCACACAGGAAGCCGCAGGCAGGCAGGTAAGACCTTTGAGCAACGAAATCAAATCTGCCTGGTTGCAGAAGAATGAAAGCCTTTCTTCGCAGGGTTACCGCGTGCTTGCTTTCGCTTATCAAAAAACAGGTATAAAGCCCACGGGCGATTTTATGCATGATTTAATATTCCTTGGTTTAATTGCATTTTCAGACCCTCCTAAAAAAAATATAATGCAGTCTATAAAAACCTGCAAACAGGCCGGTATTAAAATAGTAATGCTCACAGGCGACCATCCATCGACTGCTCTGTATATTGCACAACAGCTTGAATTAAGTGATACGCACTACCAGGCAATTTCAGGAAAAGACATTAAACCTGTTTACACCCTTAATACAAAAGAAAAAGATGCCATATTGAAGGCTAATGTTTTTGCCAGAGTAACGCCTGAACAGAAGTTTGATATCGTTGCCCTGTATCAACAGCATGGTCACATTGTAGCCATGACCGGCGATGGTGTTAATGATGCACCGGCTTTAAAAAAAGCAGATGTGGGCATAGCCATGGGAGAACGTGGAACGCAAATAGCAAAAGAGGCAGCCGATATTGTGTTAAAAGACGATTCTTTTAACTCCATTGCATCAGCGGTGAGGCAGGGCAGAACGATCTTTACAAATATTCAGCGTGCTGCAATGTATTTACTCTCCTGCAACCTCACTGAAATACTGGTAATTGCTGCTGTAACCTTTATCTATTATTCATCTCCCTTAACGCCACTGCAAATTTTATATATCAACTTAATTACAGATGTGCTGCCGGCATTGGCGCTGGGCATGAATAAAAGTAATCCGCATATCATGCAGCAGGCGCCGTCAAACAAATTGCAATCTGTTATAACAATTAAACACTGGCGCGCAGTCATCACCTACTCCCTTGTACTAACGGCCGCCATATGCTGCAGCTATATTTTTTCTACGGGTTATCTTAACATGCAAAAAACAGAAGCAAATAATATCCTCTTCTGGTCGCTGGCTTCGGCGCAGCTTTTTCATGGTTTCAATCTCTCTGTCAGTACATCGTTAGTAAATAATGAAGTATTCCGGAATAAATATATGTGGCTTGCTGTTTTCAGCTGCTTTGCAGTAATGATCATGGCATATTTTATCGCCCCCATCAGAAGCGTGTTACTGCTTTTGCCACTCAACCAACCGGATTTACTCATCATTTTAATTACCAGCCTGGTGCCGTTTTTCATTATTCAACTGCTCAAAAAGCTTAAACTTGTTTTATAGCTGATAAAAATCATGTATATTTCTTTTTATCATCACTATTTACCGGGCAATGCCGCTTTATTATTGTTTATTCAATTTATGACATGAAAAAAATAATTGCCGCTTTCGATGGCTTAAAGTACCAGGAAACCACTGCGGAATATGCTATTCAGCTTGCAAAGCAAAGTCATACACATCTTGTAGGCATTTTTTTGGATGATATGATTTATCACAGCTATCGTTTTGCTGATTTGATTGTGGATAATAAGGTATCGGAAGAAAAATTAAACGAGCTAAACGAAAAAGATACAACCGCACGCAAACAATCTATCCATCTTTTTAAATCAGCATGCGAAGCTGCGGGAATAGAGTTTTCTATTCATCACAAAAAGAATGTAGCGGTAAAGGATTTACTGCACGAAAGTATTTACGCGGATATGCTGATAATAGGCAAAAGGGAAAATTTCACAGTTTATCATGACAAATTTCCTTCCGATTTTTTAAGCGATGTGCTCGCAGATGTGCAATGTCCTGTAATAGTTGTGCCTGAAAAATATAAGCCCTGTCAATCTCTTATTTTTTTATACGACGGAGATCCCTCATCTGTTTATGCCATAAAAATGTTTTGTTACAATCTTGCTGTATGGCATCATTTGCCGGCAAAAGTTTTATCGGTAAAACCGCTTGAAGAATCATCTCATTTACCTGATAATAATTTGATGAAAGAGTTTATGAAACGCCATTTTCCGGAAGCAGAATATATTATTTTGAAAGGCGAACCCGAAAACACCATTCTTGCTTATTTGCAACAGCAACCTGCCGATGCATTGGTTGTTTTAGGTGCTTATCGCAGGAGCCGCATTTCAAGATGGTTCAGGCAAAGTATGGCCGATATGCTCATGAAAAACACAAACCTTCCTTTGTTTATCGCACACAATAAATAGCCAGTAAATAATTGTTTTAAATCAAATAATTTTCCCGGTTACAGGAGGCGGCATTTTTTTTAAATTTGCGTTTTACAACTTACATTTATACTGCTGATTAGTACGCCCGGCTAAAACTGCTATCAGCCGGCAATTGTACTGCTGCGCTGAACGTCAATTCGTAAAAATGACGCTGAACTCAACAAATGGCTTCAACAACCACTCCCTGTTTTTCAGGTTGCTGATAATATTTTATATTGTTCTGATAAGCGGCTTAATAATTCTTCGTGTTTCATTCTATCACTATAATGAGACATTTAATAAAGGTTCTGCATTAGTTTCACAAACACGAACTATTATTGAAAGTACTGACAGCATATTGCTTTTATCGCAAAACCTGCAATGGCAATGCAGAAATTATATTTTAATAGCAGATTCAAATGCGTATGAAACCTGTATTTCAATTCGTGATTCACTGCTGAAAAAAGTTAACCGCTTAATACAGCTTTTTAACAACGATAGTTACCAGTATGCAAATGCTGCCAGGCTCCGGCAACAAATAATGCAATTGGGCAAATTAACAGACACCGCCTTTAATGTTAAAGAAACGCCAGCCCAAATTTTCAGTATTGCAAATATTAAACAGGATATTGTATTGCACAATGCCATCAGCCAGCAAATTGGGCTAATTAAATCAGAAGAAAGCCGTTTGCTTGCCATAAGGAGGGCAGCCATTTTTAAAACAGTCGATGCCGCCCGACAGGTTTTTACCATTTCAGGTATTCTGATTTTAGTTTTACTGACGGGCACTTTTGTATTTATATATTATCATTTCAAAAAAACGCAGAGGGCCGAAAAAAAGCTGATTGAAAGCGAAGACAGGTTCCAGGTTTTAATCAATAGCACAAAAGATCTGTCCATATTTATGATGGATAAAGATGGTATAATCCTGAACTGGTATGAAGGCGCTCATACAATAAATGGTTATACAAGTGATGAGGCCATTGGGAAACATATGTCCATTTTTTATACACCGGAAGCTATTGCGAATGGAGAACCTGAATATTACCTGCAGCTTGCTGCCGCGCAGGGCAGCTTTGAAACAGAAGGCTGGCGTGTACGCAAAGATGGCAGCCTTTTTTGGGCTGACGTTTTGATCACAGCGATATATAATGAGAATGGTAAAGTACAGGGTTTTACAAAAGTGACAAGAGATTTTTCGTTGCAAAAGCGGGTTACAGATGAAGTAAAAAACATGCTGCAAAAGGAAAAAAATCTGAATGAGATGAAATCTAATTTCGTTTCCATGGCTTCACATGAATTTCGCACGCCGCTCAGCACCGTTCTTTCTTCTGTTTCATTGCTTGAACACTACACAACAACTGAAACTCAGGATAAACGCGACAAGCATATTCAGCGGATCAAATCTTCGGTAGGTGAAATGGTTACTATACTTGAAGAATTCTTATCCATTGAAAAGATAGAAGAGGGAAAAGTTCAGCTCAAAAAGGAAACCTTTAATTTAAAAGAACTTGCACAGCAATTATATACCAAATTCAGCACTGCATTAAAAAAGGGACAGACAATTATTTATGAACATATTGGGAAAGAAGAAGTTTTTCTTGATGTAGCGTTTATCAACCATATATTAAACAACCTTCTTTCCAATGCAGTAAAATATTCTCCCGAAGGTTCAGAAGTGATATTTAAAACAAACGTGAAAGAAAATACTATAACACTAAAGATACAGGATCATGGCATCGGTATCGCTCCCAAGGATCAGGAACACCTGTTTGAGCGATTTTTCAGAGGATCAAATACAGGAAATATAAAAGGTACAGGATTAGGACTGCATATAGTGAAGCGTTATATTGATTTAATGCAGGGAAGTATTTATCTTGAAAGTGATATTGAAAAAGGTTCAATATTCACCGTTATATTGCCGTGCTGAATTCATTTGTCATTATTATGCTTATTGCATGAATCAATTGTTCATAAAAATATTATTTACTAATCCGCTAAATATAGCTTTATCAACAGCCATTTATACAGCAAGACCTGATCGTTTCATTTTGTCATTTCTATAAAAAGATAATCAGCCGTTTCTTCCAGCAGGTCATTAATATTGTCATTGGTTGACCGCAAGACAAGATGACTGCCACTAACCGGCTCCCATAATTTTTTTACAGACTTGTACACATTAAAATCTGCATCACTATCATTACTTCGCTGCATCAGCCTTTCTTTAATTACATCTTCATCGGCAACCATTTCTATAAAAAAAACATCGGAAATTTTTTGCAGCTCATTCGTAAATTTTTTCCGCAATGCATTTGTACAAAAAGTTGCATCAATCACTACTTCTTTTCCGTGTTCGGAGGCTTGAATAGCCCGTTTAAGCATTTCATCATATACTAATATTTTTTCTTCACAGGAGTAGGCTGGCAATACAAGCAATTCTCTCCGCACTTTATCGCTGTTTATATAGGCTGCACTTAACATTTGTGCTAAACGGCCGGCAAAATAAGTTTTACCTGAGCCGGGCAGCCCGGTAATAATTACAATCATAAAATGGATTTACCCGATTAAAATAATTTATCTGAAACCCACACGCATAGACTCTTGCGCAACTTTATTTATACCGCAAAGCTGTGCTTCATCTAAGAATGATAAAAGTTCTTCTTTTCTCACGCCATTCAGATCTTCATACAGCGCCTTTTTCTTTACCGGGTCTTTTTCAAAAAGTGCCACAAGCCTTAAAACAAGCTTGTCTCTTAATGTAAGTTTTTCATGAATAACCCGTCCCGGCACAAAAAAGAATTTGCAATATGGTCTCAGTTCCCGCGGCACATTATCTTCTATAAACTTATTCCGCTTTTCTGTTTCTTCTGAAGCGGTAGCATTTACAATAAAGAGAAGCAGCTTCTTATTTATAAGAGTTCTTATATTATGCCGGAGCCAGGCTTTTAATTTAAATTTTCCAAAATAAACAGGAGTGCCTAATAAAATGTAATCGTATTTTTCTAAATCATCCTTCATTATCCTGTTTGAAGATATAGCGGGCAGATTCAACATTTCGCCCAACCATTCCGCATACTGTTTAGTTGCCCCATATTTACTTGTATAAATAATAATACCATTCATCATTCAGTGTGTTGTTTATCGAAATAAGAAATTTTGTGCCTTTTTTTGAATGACTATTATCAATTCGTTAAGTGATACCGCTCATTGTATTTAGGTAGTATAATTTGTTTTTTCGCATTATATTTTCTTACCATTTAAAATATTTTTTATGCTTGCTGAAAAATACAAAGCGGCATTACCGCTTTTAACCGCTGTTAAATGCCAGCCCTGCATTTCCGTTATTATGCCGTTCGAACCAAAAATGAATTCCAGAGCGGCTATTGCGTATTCACTTAAGACCGCTGTTGATAAAATAAAACGTGATCTGTATAATAATTTTTCAAATGAGATAGCAACAGAAATCTTGTGCAAACTGCAGGCAGTTATTGATCACCTTGATTATACAACGCACAAAAAAAGCCTGGCCCTGTATGTGTCGCCGCTGGTTGAGAAAGTGTATTACTTAGATATTGAAGTAAATGAGAAAATATTGGTAAATACTTCTTTTGAGATCAGAGAGATTATTCGAAATCAAAAAACCATTCATGAATTTTTATTGCTCGTTATTAGTGCGGAAAATGAGAAGATATATGTGGGTAATGCAAATAATCTGCAATTGATAGTTAAAAGCAATGCAGCAGAGGTGCAGAGAGATCTGCCCGAACGGGTTGCCAACTTTACAGACACTTCAGCAACAAAAGAAACGAACCAAAAAAAGTTTTTACATACAGTAGACAACACGCTTTCGCACATTCTTAAAATTTACTCTTTGCCTTTGTTTGTAATGGCGCCTAAAAAAACAATGGGTTATTTTCAGCATATAGGCCGTCAAAAAAAAATCAGCGGTTTTATACATGGGAATTTTGATAACGCCACGGTTCCTGAATTATTAAAGGCCCTTGAGCCTGAGCTAAAAAACATAGACACTGCTAAAAAAAAATATCTGATAACGAGGCTGCAGGCCGCACAGGATGATTGCAGGCTTGCAACAGGCATTTATGATGTATGGATGCAGGCAAAACGCAGGCATAAACAACTGCTTGTGGTGGAGAAGGATTTTTACTGTACTGCCTTTGTTACTGAAAATGGTGAAACAATCTTTAGCAGTGATGATGCACAAGAAACGGTAATTGCAAGAGATGCTATAGACAATATAATTGAAACAGTTTTGGGAAACGGTGGTGATGTAGAATTTGTTGATGATTTAAAACTATATAACAGGATTGCACTTGCCGATACCGGCAATGATTGGTAATCTGTAGCACAATGTAATTACATGAATAAAAGTTTCAGCCAGCAAATTTATGGCATGCTTCCAAATGGTGTTCCTGAGATAGAGTCACTGGCTGCTTTAGCATTGGATATACGATGGTCGTGGAATCATGAAGCAGACGAATTATGGTATCAATTAGATCCGCCATTATGGGAGCTTACACACAACCCATGGATTATTTTGCAAACTGTTTCAAAAGACAGGCTGGAACACCTGTTAGCCGATGCCGCGTTCAGAAACAGGATTGATGAATTAATAAAGCTGAAAGAACAATATGCATGCGAAGAAGGCTGGTTTCAGCAGGCGCATCCGCACGCATCCTTATCATGCGTTGCCTACTTCAGCATGGAATATATGCTGAGCGAAGCCTTACCGATTTATGTTGGCGGTTTGGGTAATGTTGCCGGCGACCAGCTAAAATCTGCAAGTGACCTGAATGTACCGGTTGTTGCAATTGGCCTGTTATATGGCCAGGGATATTTTCACCAGGAGATTGACAGAGATGGTTCGCAACTGGCATTGCTTCCCTATAATGATCCCGGCCAACTGCCCGTTACCCCTTTGCGTTTATCTAACGGTGAATGGCTGCGTATAAGGGTTTCATTGCCAGGCTATCCTGTATGGTTGCGCACATGGCAGGTACAGACAGGCAGGTGCAAACTGTATTTGCTGGATAGTAATGACGCCGCTAACCTGCCATGGCATCGTGGCATTACCAACGAACTTTATGGCGGCGGTATAGAAACACGCATGAAACAGGAAATCATCCTGGGTATCGGCGGATGGAAATTGCTGCAGCAGTTAAATATTCATCCGGAAGTTTGCCATATAAATGAAGGCCATTCGGCATTTGCAGTGCTTGAACGTGCAGCCTCGTTTATGAAAACAACGGGTTTATCTTTCCAGGAAGCATTGGCTGTTACACGCGCTGGCAATCTTTTCACTACACATACGGCAGTCGCCGCGGGCTTTGACCATTTCAGCCCGCAATTAATGGAGCAATACTTCACCACTTATGCAAAAGAGGAACTGAATATTCCTTTTAATGAATTAATGGCGCTTGGGCGGCAATACGCAAATAACACATCTGAAAGTTTTAATATGGCTTACCTCGCTATCCATGGCAGCGGTGCGGTGAATGGCGTAAGTAATATACACGGGCTTGTAAGCAGGCATTTGTTTCAGCCCTTGTTTGACCGGTGGCCAATGAATGAAGTGCCTGTTGGTTCGGTAACGAATGGTGTACACACTCCAAGCTGGGATTCTGAATTTGCAGATGCAATATGGACGGAGGCTTGCGGGAAAGGCCGCTGGAAAGGAGAGCTGGAAGCATTGCCTGAAAATATTTTGCAGTTAAGCGATGATACGTTGTGGCAAATGAAAATGAATGCAAGAGAACTGATGGTGAATTATGTCAGGAAAAGATTTGAGCGGCAGGTTTCTGTTTCAGGCCAGCCTGAAATTCTTGAAACGGCAAGGCATATTTTTGATGAGCACGTTTTAACGCTTGGCTTTGCCAGAAGGTTTGTATCTTATAAGCGGCCTGCATTATTGCTGCATGATGAAGAAAGGCTGGTACGTATTTTAACCAATCCCAGTAAACCCGTTCAGTTAATTATTGCAGGCAAAGCGCCGCCTTACGATGAAAGCGGCAAAGCATTGATTAAAGCATGGACGCAATTTATCCGGTCTCATAATTTATATAAGCATGTTGTATTCTTAAGTGATTACGATATGCTGCTGACGGAACAAATTGTACAGGGAATTGATGTATGGATCAATACGCCGCGCAGGCCCTGGGAAGCCTGCGGCACAAGCGGCATGAAGGTACTTGTAAACGGAGGCCTTAATTTATCTGAACTTGACGGATGGTGGGCAGAAGCTTATACACCCGAAGTTGGCTGGGCTATCGGTGATGTGCAGGAACATGGGGATGATCCGATATGGGACGCAGCCGAAGCAGAAGCTTTATACAAGATGCTGGAGCAGCAGGTGATACCTGCATTTTATAATCGCAATGCGAATAATATCCCCGTTGAATGGATAGAAAAAATGAGAAATAGTATGGCTTTGCTAACACCCAGGTTTTCTGCGAATCGGGCGGTGCGGGAATACACTGAAAAATATTATTTGCCTGCCGCTGAGAAATATTTACAACGGGCGGCCCATAATGGAGCAATAGGTAAAAAAATAATAATAGCAAAACATGAACTGGAAAATAACCGGAGCGCCATACATTTCAACAAGGTGCAGATGGAAAATATTGACGGCGGGTTTTTGTGCACTGCAAGTATTTCTTTAAATAAAATCAATCCGGATAATATATTGGTTGAATTATATGCGGATGCACAAAACACAAATGAAACAGAGCGTATCGTTATGCAATTACAATCATCGGAAAACAGCGAAAAAATATATAACTGCATAGTGCCAACAACGAGGCCGGCAAGCGACTACACAGTCAGGATTATACCCTGCTATGAAAATATATCTGTGCCCCTGGAAGATAATTTCATTCTATGGCAACGTTAATGTGCGGTAAATATTTATTTTGCTGCATCAATATGTAAGGAGTTTAATTATTCCACTTTCAAACAGGAGACTTATTGATGAATTTTATATTCATCCTGTCATTGAACGAAAAGTGCTGTCATTATTTAACCAAATAAAAAACAGGGCTGTTGTCAAACTTACTAAGAGCTTTGACAGAGTGATCACAGAGCATTATCTTCTTCATTGGATTACTTAAAATTTCCCGGAAAGCCAATTATACTTAATACTTCTACAAGCTCATTTATAATAAATGAGGGGTTTGCCTTTTTCAATTGTTCATAGGTTTGCGCACCGGTCGTAATGCCAATGCTATATTGGCATCCTGCATTTTGTCCCTCTTCAATATCAACAACAGAATCACCTACTTTAACCACTTCACCGGCGTTGTTGATACCAAGGGCATGCATAGCATACAAGATCATATCCGGGTAAGGTCTTGCATTTGGTACATCGGAGGCCGTTACCAGCAAATCAAAATCAATGCCTTCCTGCCAACCTGTTTTTTTAATCAATGCCTCTGCTGTTTCCCTGCTGTAACCGGTGTTAAGCACTACTTTAATATTTTTATTTTTTAATTCTTTGAAAAGACCCGAGGCATTTTTTTGTTCAACTATTTCATTTGTTTTGTAAGCAATATCTAATTCATTACGGAAGGTTTCAAATATCTGCGCTGCAAGCTGGTC
This sequence comes from Parafilimonas sp., assembly GCF_051953455.1. Classification (NCBI taxonomy): domain Bacteria; kingdom Pseudomonadati; phylum Bacteroidota; class Chitinophagia; order Chitinophagales; family Chitinophagaceae; genus Parafilimonas; species Parafilimonas sp. The sequence continues at coordinate 14,369 of NZ_JBQCIT010000051.1, forward strand.
ATCAGAAATATTTTTAATTTTTAGTACACTTTTAATAGCCTGCAACTTTTCTTTGCCTGCACCTGCTTCCAGCACTTCTTCCAATGATACGGGAATACCGGCTTCGTTCACCGCCTTTTGCACGGTCTTATATACTATATTACCTTCATCAATAGTAGTACCAGCCATATCAAAAACTACCATCTTAATCATATCGAATATTTTATTGTTAAACGGTTATAAACATGCGGGATGAATTGTGAATGAAGTATAAAATGTAATTTGATAACGATTACCTGTTGCTCATCTTTTATTCACCACTTCTTCTGCCAGGCCAAAGCTTAACGTCATACCTGCACCGCCAATGCCATTTATTATCGTTACACCTTGTTGCGGAGAATAAACAAATTCCATTTCGCCATTTGTTCTTTTAGGATAGACACCATGCCAGCTTTGTATTTGTTGCCAGTTTTTAAATAAAGCAAATTTTTTCAGATAATCCACAATCAGTTGATTAATGAATTGCTTATCGAACGGATCGAATGTATGCGCATATTCATGGCTGTCACCGATAGTTAATTCACCTGCTTCGTTTTGCGATACCATTACATGAATGCCCCATTTTAAATATTCGGGCATTGTATCTGCAAAATGTTTCTTTAACTGTGGCAATGATGCTGCTATTTCAAATGCTTTATAATGCGTTAGCGATAATCCTCCGCACAATGCCGGGCCGATACGGAAATTATTTTCCTGCGCCACCAAACGCATCATCTGCAATTTGCATTTCGTAAAATTATTTACTGCAAAAACTTCAGGATACAATGTTTCAAAATCAGCGCCGCTGCAAACATAAATCTCATCGGCCTGCCAGCTTTGTTCACTGCTTGCTACATGCGGGTAATCAATAAAGTTTATAGCTGTATTGAATTTAAATTCAACATTATATTTTTCAGTTAAGTAGGCAGGCAATTTTTCAATAGATGCCCTGGCTTCAACAATCATATCATCATCACTGTATAAAGAACCTAAAAGGCCTATGGGATTGGCGGCTTGTGTTTTTTGAAGCGTTTCATCTTTATTCAAAATTTTTACAGGCCTTGCAGTTTTATTCGCCGCAGCAAATTCCTTCATTACATCAAACTCAAGTTCATTATAGGCAAGGTGAAGACTTCCCACTTCATCAAACCACAAGCCGGCATCTTTGCTCACCTGCTTCCATATTTCCTTCGATCTTAATGCCCGGTTATACAACATGCCATTTGGCTGGCCAATGGGCCATACCATTCCAAAATTTCTTACAGATGCGCCCACGCACTTCCCGTTTCTTTCAAACACCGTTACCTTATATCCCTTCAGGGCAAGGCTTCTTGCTGTTGCCAGCCCTAAAATTCCTGCGCCTATTACAATTGCGTTTTTATGCGGCATGAATAATTATGTTTGATGATGATAAACCAAATATCCTTTTGTATTTCTTCCTGAAATATAGGGCGGCTATTAATGTGCCTGTAATGCCAACTGCGGTGATGATAAAAATTGCACGGATAAAAAAATCAGTCCATGACAACTGCACCCCGCTGAATTCTTTTACGAACAATATTAAAACGCTTCCAAGATAACCAAAGGCATCTGACACATACATAATAAACCCAACATTGCTTTGCACTTTATACGTTGCTATCATTCGTTCAAAATATAGGGCATTGAAAGGAACATAACTGATATATAAACCGGTGCCAACAAATATCATCCACCATACAGGGTTAATTAATTTATATGTAAAAAGCAAGGTAGCGGCAAGGGCGACCATGTAACCAATAATAATTATAAAATGGTTGAGTAAAAAAGCTTTCACATTATCCTTTATAAGCATAAGCAGGCTCATACATACAAGCACAATAAGCGATACGGGCGTCTCCGTAAGAGTGAAAATGGATGCGTTGTTTTCATAACCTGACTCAGCATACAATTCATTTGAAAAATTATCCCTGAAATCGCGCAGAATAGTAAGCAATACGTAAGTTGAAACGATCACCACAATGCCCGGCAGAAACAGGTTTATGAAATGCCTTCGTTCCTCCCTCGTCATGGGTTTTCTGATGCTGCGCATAGCAATATCCTCCTGTGTTGGCGGAGGTATATGATTAAGCAGCCATGTGAAGACAAACACTGGTATTAAGAATAAAGCACCTGTAACAAATGGCATCCAGAACTCAGTAATATTATTGTTTATAACAAGATTTTTCCCTATACTTTTTACAACGCCCGATGAAAAAATAAAACTCACCGATAATACGGCGCCCATAAACTCAGTGGTTTTTCTTCCTTCAAGATAACTGAATACAAGCCCCCAGATCATTCCCAACGGAAAGCCATTCAGTAATAAAAAAATAATATTCCACGGAGAAGGAACGATTGCAAATAACAATAACGCCATCCAGGCCATCACAATAAGCAGCACAATTGTATTAGCGCGTTTGGAGTGCTGCATACCGGCAATAAATTTTATACCATAAAATTTGCTGAGCATATAACCTGTTAGCTGTGCAGAAACAAGCCATACCTTGTAATCGATTTTTAAAAAATACAATCCTTCAAAGCCGGCAGCAGTAAGAGGCTTGCGAAAAGCATACATGCAGAAATACACGCAAAAAGAGCAGGTGGCTGCATACAGGCTTATAAACCATGCCGGCATTTTTTCCAATACATTTTTCCACTTGTTTGAAATAAACACGTATGCTGTATTAAGCTGTTATTGGTTGCTTTTTAAATGTTCGCTTATTAATTTTTTAAAATGAGATAGCGGCAATAAAACAGCATCGGGTCGTTTGGCCATCTCGTCCCATGAACGCACTTTAATGATGTCGTCAAAAAAAGGATGTTGTTCAAATAAGATTATTTCAGACTGATGCATTGGCCCGCCCTGCCACTGCAATGTTTGAAGGCTTGCCTCAGACAATTTTGATTTATAATTTTCATCAACTGCAACGAGATAGCGTTTGGCATTTACATGGTTTTCAACCATGGCGCATATACGTTTTGAAAATCCTTTTTGTTTCAGATAATCAGCGCCTATACCTTCATGGTTTACCACACCATAGCCGCCCATTTCTTCCGTAATATTCACATGTTTCAATAAATGGCCTATATCATGCAAAAACGCACCGAGCACCAGTTCCTGGTCTTCTCCCCTTGCCATTGCTTCCATAGCGCATTGTATCATGTGAGCCGTTTGCGATACGGGTTCCCCATCATAATCTTCATCGCCAAATTTTTCATACAGAAGCATTATCTCGTTTACTATATCTTCTTTACGATATGTTTCATTCATAGGATTATTTTGAAGTTATCTGATCAATGGGTTTCATTACGGGATGATCGGGTTTAAAATCAAAACCCAATAAGGCAGCAAAAGTGGTTGCCAGTTGTGCCTGGAATAAAGTATCGCCACCCGCTACTTCTCCCCTATGCTTTATATCAGGGCCGATGGCTGCAATCCATATCTGGCCTGCATCGGCAATCTTTTCGCCGTGAGAAGTCCATTCATTTTTATTGGCATCGCCCCTGCCATGATCACATGTTATAATCAATGTGGTTTTGTCTTTGTACTCCGGCATCGACTGCAGTGTTTTCCACAGGTCAGCAATCATGGCATCTCCGGCATGTGCGCTTTTCAGGTATTGATCGTACATGCCCGCATGTGCAAAATCATCTGTTTCGTCAAAAGCGATATATAAAACTTTTGGCCTGTAGGTTTTAAGATAAGTTTTACCGGCCAGGTAAGTATTTACATCCAGGCGAACATCCACAGGTTTTGCAGAAAGAAACTGGAGGTCGTTCAGTAAACTGAATTCAGGCGCATTGAACTGTAATGAATCAACACCTGCATTCACATATATATTACTGCGCCATTTATTAAGAATGTACGGGAAACAATCCCATGTTGCAAAAGCGGCTACTTTTCCTGCATAACCCTTTTGCTTGTTTATAAACTCAAGCACATTTACATTCTTATTTCTTATGGTATCATTTGAATTTACAGCCGTGTCAGGATAGCCGGTAAAAATTTCATTATATCCCGGGTAAGAAAACCAGTAAGGGTTTGCATTGTTTACATAACAGTCTTTGATTCTGTTACCATATAACTGACCTTCACTTTCAATAGTAGTCCACAAGAAGGGAAACAATTTTTTTCTTCTTTCATGTATATCATTACTCCAGAATTTTTTTATAACACTCTCAGAATCGCCGGTGAATTTTTTATTTACAATGATGGCTGAATCAGCGCCTTTAAACACTTCCTGCCAGCGCATTCCATCCAATGTAACAATAACCAGGTTTTCTGTTTTACGTTGTGCCGAAACCGTCTGGCAGATAATCCCTAAAAACAAAACAGCAGCTATATACTTCATAAAAGATTTTTAAATAGCATCGCATCTTTATACAATGCCCATTGTTCTATGAGAAAAATCACATCCTATTTTAATAACCACATTTTGGCATTTATATCATCGTTGCCGCCATATTGTGCCTGCAAGGCCGCATTATAATTTGTTGCGTTGGCTGTTTTTTCATTGCCCGGATATTGAAACCGTAACGCTATGCGTTCACTATTGCCGGTGCCTGTGCCGGTGGTAAAAGCCGGAACGCCCGTTCTGCGCCATGTGAAATAAGATTCCAGCCCTGAATGGCGGAATAATGCAAGGTATTTTTGCTGCAATATCTGGGTAAGGCCATTTGTGTTATTGCCGGCGTATTTCACAAGCGGCTGTGCATAATAATTATCAAAATTCACATCAATGGTATAGGTATTACTTGTACCAAGACTTGCGCCTGGTTTTAAGAAGTAAGCGGTAAACGATCCGGAAACAGGCACACCATAAAAATCCATGGATGAAATAATTCCTGCTTTATAATAATCTTCCGCAGCGCCCAGCGGGCCTTTATTAATCCAGCCGCGGTTAATGGCTTCCGCAATGTTGAAACAAAGCTCAGGATAACCGATCTGTATGCTTGGCTCACCAGTATAGGTTTCATAAAAATGATGACGGTTGATAAGTGAGTAATTACCGCTGTTGGTTTTTACATACATCACGCCCTGGTCTTCGCCGGGATCAGCGCCTGCAAAGGCTTCAAAATCGGTTGGCTTAACATTGCCTTTAATCAACGCAATTGCAGGCTCTGCCGTAACAAAAACACGTGGGTCTCTCAGCTTCGTAAGCAAGGAAATATAAGTAGCTGAAGTATTATAACGCAATGCATCAAACCCGAAATTTGATGGGTTCATAGGATAATCGTTTGTAGGATGGATATACGTGTATTGCAGGTTATCGCCGCTGTTTTCCATAACAGGGTATTTGTCAGGATTATTGACGATGGTGTTGAACTGCGTTTTAATGTTCAGGCCGGCATCATCTGCCTTCATACTGCATGCAAGCAATAAACGTAAGTGCAAAGTGTTTACTGCTTTTTGCCATTTGGCAAGATCATTATTAAAGTAAATATCACCTTTCAATACCTGGCCATTTGTTGTGTTGGATGAAGGATTGGCAATAAGCTGTGAAAGGTCGGTATTGGCTTTTTCAAGCCAGCCGAAGGCCTTTATAAAAACTTCTTTCTGCGTATTGTAGGCAGGTTGCAGGTTGGATAATCCTTTTAAAGCATCATCCACCGGAATATCGCCGTATTCCAGGCTCATTTTGGTAAACATATATGCACGGAAAAAATTCCCCAGCGCCTCATAAGGATTTATTGTTTCACCGCCTGTGGCCAGTGCGGCAGCTTCCATCTTATTTACATTGTTCAATGTGTTGTAATAATCATCCTGCGAACCAAAATCGTAACGGTTATTTCCATAATAATCGTAATTACAGCAATAATACTGGCACCATCTTTCCTGCATGGTGTAGGGTGCATCATATATATCATTTAATACACCGTTCAACAAAAGCGATGCAGGAACTTCCGATGGTTTATTGGGGTTTTTGCTGAGCGTTTCAAAGCTTTTTTTGCAGGAGGCAAAAACAATTAATAACAGGATAATGACGGTATATTTATTATTATTTTTCATTTCAGTTGTTTTAGAAGATGATGTTTACATTAAATCCATACCTGCGTGTTGTGGGCGATTGCAGTGCAGTGCCGGTTGTTGAATAATTATACTGGTCAAGGTCAACATCCCTGAATCTTTTATCGCCATAGAAATAAATAAGGTTCCTGCCCACCAGTGAAATGGAAACCTTTTGAATAAAGCCCCGCTGCAGCCATTGCTGCGGCAAATCGTAACTGATGGTTACTTCCCGCAGCTTTGCATATGTTTTGCTCATTAAGTTGGCTTCTGAAATGCCATAAAATTTGCTCACATAATCCTGCACGTGCGCAACCTGGGTATTGGGTGAAAACTTAAGCGCATCATAATTTAATATGGCGCCCGTTTCAGAGTCGAAATTGATGTCTGCACCATTGCTTACCACAACACCTTCACCTATGTATGTGCCGGGGAAATCCGGGTCGCCGGCATGGTCATTATCATCTTCACGCGATTTACCAATAGCACCCTGAACGGTTTCAATATTCCTGCCGCCCTGCATGGTTTTAAGGCGCATGTAATCTGAAGTGATGCCGCCAACATTTCCATCAAACTGGAAACCCAGCGTAAAGCTTTTATAGGTAAACTTGTTATAAATGCTCCATTGAAATTTTCCGTTTAAATAACCCAGGAATTGCGGAACAGGGTTAGCCAGTGGCTTACCTGCATCATCGTTCACAATCTGGCCGTCCTGCGTTTTTACAAATGCGCTTCCGTAAAATTTATCTACGCGGTCGCCGTTATGAAAAAAGGTTCTATATACGTCCTGCCCCGGTGGCAATTCTTTATACTTGTCCTGGTAAGTGCTCCAGTTTACCAGCACATCCCACATAAGGTTCCTGGTTTTAACCGGTGTGCCGGACAATGAAAGCTCATAACCCGTTTTCTCTGTTTTTAAAGCGTTGAGATAATAATAAGCATAGCCGGTAGCTGTTGAAATAGGATTAGCCAGTACTTGCGGGCCATCAATATACTGGAATGCAGTAGCACTGAAACCAAGCCGGTTGTTCAGGAATTTTATATCAAAACCTTCTTCATAATTCACACGCGTAAATGGCTTCAGGTTAGGATCATATAAATTAGAATTGGCATAGGCCGCCGGTTGGTTATTATAAGGCTTGCGCGATGAATACGGTGTATCCAGAGAGTAATCCGGGCCGCCGTATGGTGATAAATAATTATTGCCGTAGTCAAGCGGGTAATCATAAATCGACTGGCCAGAAGGTGAGCTGCCGAATGCTGTTATAGTAGTAAATGGAGCAACACCTATTGTTGGTGAAGTGGCATCGCCTTTTACATTGGCATACGATGCACGGATTTTTAAAAAAGAAATAGCTTTCGGTAATTGAATATAATCTGATAGTACAGACGAAACAGAGATGCCCGGATAAAAATACGTTAACTGGTTTGGCGATGCAGATGATTTATCAATTCTTCCTGTAGTAGATAAGGTGGCATATTTACCAAGCGATGCATCCAGGGAATAGTAACCGCTGTAAATACGCATGTCTGATTCAAAACTGTTTGCCTGTATGGGGTTTAATGAATTGCTGAAGGAATATACTTCTGGCACGCTTAAATAATCAGTAGAGGCCCAGCCGGAGTTATAGGAAAACAGCCTTGCGCTGGCTCCGACTAAACCGGAAAGATTAAGAAAACCGGCGACGGTATAATTGTAGTTTAACTGCAAATCTGAATTGCTTTCAAACAAATCACGCCTGTCTTCCCTGTAATCACCGAGGTTTTGTTCACGGCCATAAGGGTGTGCAGAATAAGGCATTTTTTCGGTACGCAATAAGTTGTAGGTAGTTACCTGTGTGCGCAGGTTTACATTCAGGTGATCATCAATTTTATAGTTAGCCGAAACATAACCATAGATGTCTGTTTTATAATGCCCGCGCATCCATTCTTTCACCATCAGCCATGGGTTATGATAACGCTGGTATTCTGCAAAAACAGATTGCGTGCCTGTTTTGCCGGGCTGCCAGATGTTTTTGATATCAGGCGATTCAACATTCCAATCTGCGCCCGTCCATACAGCTATACCATATATCAAACTATTGGGGCCGTAATCCACATCCGGAAAATTAGGTGTGTATTGACGATTGAAGTTCAGGTTAGCCTCTATCTTCAATCTTTTTGACGGGTTGTATGAACCATACACATTAAAATCAGTAATATTCAATTCTGTATTGGGAACAATGCTTTGCTGATAGGAATGGGATAATGAAAACCGGAGATTATAATTATCACCATTGGCCGTCAATGCTATATTATTGGTGGTTTGAAAACCGGTGCGCAGGAAGTTCTTTAAATTATTGGCGCCGCGTGCCACCCAGGGTGTTGGTTTTATATTACCCGTCCACACCCTGCCACCAGGAAAAGTAGTGGTATATGTGGTGTTGGGATCGTATTCGCCATCATACTGCGGAATCAACTGTCCTTCAAATTTTGGGCCCCAAACATCATAGTCATTGTCATTTAAACCGCCACCCTTTCCGTCGCCAAAAGCATATAATTCATTTTCGCCCGGGCCATACTCCGTCTGTATGCGCGGGAATGCAAGAAAACCTTTGTCAATAGAATTGGTTGAGTTGATTTCAACTGTAAACCCCTTCCGGTTTTTACTTCCTTTTTTTGTGGAGATAAGAATGGCGCCATATTGGGCACGGCTTCCATATAAAGCAGCAGCAGTCGGCCCTTTTAATATGGTAAAGGATTCAATATCATCCGGGCTTATGTTCCATGTGTCGGAGCTGATGGGAACACCATCTACCACATACAGCGAAATTTCATTACCACGTAAAAGCACGGTAGGCTTTCTTAACAGTTCGGCTGAAGGCCCGACAGACAGCCCGGCCACTTTTCCCGTAAGGCCTGTAAAAGGATTCGGATCTCTTGCCTTGGTAATATCTTCACCTTTTACTTCCTGAATGGCATAGCCAATTCTTTTAATTTCTTTTTTTACACCAAGCGCTGTAACCACAACATCAGTTAACTGCTGCGATGCTGCTGAAAGCACAATGTTCAGAAAGCTTCCATCATTTACAGGTACGCTTTTCATATTGTATCCAACAAAGCTTACCGTGATACTTGAGCCCTGGGCTGCATTAATAGTGAAACTGCCTTCTCTGTCTGAAGAAACCCTTTGATTCCCGGCGCTTATAGTGGCTCCGGCCACAGCCTGCTGAGATAAGGAGTCAATAATTTTGCCGTGTACAGGAAATGTTTGAGCATTAAGTTTTAAGAAAAAAAATACACAACCAAATATGATTGTCAGTTTACGTAGAGCTGGCTTCATAACACTTAGTTTTAGAATGAGGCCGCAAAACTATCTACGCGTTTTTATGCAGTATTTACGGGGCTGTTAACAAATAATGAAGTAATTATTAAGCTTTGCCGCTTAATAATTACATAACCTCAGTTTAATACTCTATTTGTATTTCTTGTTTATAACTAACCTGTTTCTATTATGGAAAGGCAGTCCACACTTTTGTTGCAGGCAGCATAAGTCACACATCAGTGAATATTAAACTTAAAAATTCAAAAGCCCCGATGCTCAATTGTAGTCTTATTGAAATGTCATGATTCCCTGGCAGGGAAGGGAGAATTATTGCCTGCATTTTTCCTTTGCTGCAATAGCCATCACAGCGCTACCCGCAGCGCATTACCATTATAAAACGTGATTTTGATTTTATTCCGTTCTTAAATTCTTTGCCGGTTTGGAAACGGCCGCTTTATATGTTTGAGATATGATTGTAAATAAACCTATGCCCAGTAAAAACAGGAAGCACATGAGCACATTTATAAAACCAAATTGCGCTCTGTCGGTAAAATTCTGAATAAACATTTTTGCAAGAAACCAGCCTATCGGCATTGCAATAAAACCAGCTATAAATAAAAGCTTGATAAACCCTTTTGAAAGAATTTTTACAATTTGAACTTCATGAGCGCCGACGATTTTTCGAATGCTTATTTCTTTGCTTTTTACCTGAACCGTATATACAACAAGCCCAAGCAAACCAAGTGTTGCAATAGCTAAAGCAATAAATCCCAGGAATCCCAACAAGGAAATGGTTGCTGTTTGGGAATTGGCTTCATCAAGATCATCAGACAACCATGATGCGGTAACAGGCTGCGACGGGCTTAATGTTTTTAAGGATGCTTTTACCCGGTCTTCTATTGCTGTTTTATTATCTCCTATTGTTTCGATGTACAAATTTGTACAGGCATTCTTTTTAGCCCTGAATGCCAAAGGGTCAATTGGCATGCCGGCACTTTCATACTTAAAATCCCTGAGAATGCCTTTTATTTCCAGTTGTGTTGAATCATCAAGCCATAATTTTTCGCCAACAGCTTTTGCCGCATTAGCAAAACCAAATGCATGCGCTGCTTTTTCATTCAATAAAATATACTCCTCCTTATCATCTTGTGCCTGGCCTGGAAAATTTGCTCCAGCCAGGAATGCAAAATGCATAACGGAGATAAAGTTATCATCCGCATAATAATAATTCAACCCGATAGCATCTTTACGGCTGCTCAACCAAAAAGGGGCATTCATACCACTAAAGTGTTTTGTAAAATTTGCAGAAGATGCCGAAACATTTTTCACGCCGCTAACAGCGCTGAGCTTCTGTGCAGCTAACCGTTCATTTATATCATTTAATGGAATTACCATTACGTGATCCCGCTTAAAACCCGGATCGGCTTTAGCCATGAATGTAAACTGCTTATAAAATACAAACAGGAAAATAATTACTACCAGCGAAAGGCTGTACTGAAAAACAATCAGTGTTTTTTGCAGGCTTACTTTGCCTAAAATTTTTGCTGTTGACAAATTTTTCAACACCCGTACCGGCTTAAATGCCGATAAGATCCATGCCGGTGCTGAGCCGGCTATGAAGCCTGCGAATAATGCATATATCAACGACCAAACAACGAACCCCGCATTGTAATGAAACGAAGATGGGATGAATTCATAATCATCATTAAAGGGTGCATAACGAACGATAAGATAAAGGATAAGCCAGGCGAACGCTAATGAAAACACGGACAATAAAACAGATTCAAAAATATATTGCACAAAAACCTGGGAGCGTTTTGCACCCGCTATTTTTCTTATTCCTACTTCTTTGGCCCTTGTTAAAGCACGTGCAATGGTAAGGTTAGTATAGTTGAAACATGCGGCCAGCAATATCAGCAAGGCAATGCCGGCCTCGGCATAAATTTTTGCCCATGAAGTTCCGCCGGCATTGTCATTATCTAAATAAGTGCTTCCGGGCGTTATTTTATTAAAGGGCTGCAAATGAAATGCTGAAACACCATCTTTATTTACTTTATTCAAATTATTGGCAATCCTGTTCAGTTGCGACTGCAATGCAATTGGCTGCGCATTTTTATTCAATAGCACATAAGTATAGCCGGCATTAAAAGCAAACCAGTCGGCTGATTTCTCTGCGAGTGTTTTCTTTATTTCCATTTGAGGAATACTGCTGTAAGAAGCGTATGCCTCATAGTTGAGGTGAGACTTACCGGGCGGTGAATTCAAAACGCCTGTTACCAAAAAAACTGACCCATTATCAAATTGTATGACCTTGCCAATAGCATTCGTGTTGCCAAAGAATTTTTCGGCGGTTAATTTACTTATTACAACGGTATTGGGGTCTTTTAAAACCGTAGCCACATTGCCGGCCAGTAAGGAAAAGCCGAACATGGAAAAAAAAGATGGTTCCGTAAAAGCGCCGTTTATATACATTTCCTTGCCGTTAGCCGTTGCGCGCCCATTCAATGCAGGATAGATATTTACCGCATCTTCTATAATTGTATGGTCTTTATCCAGGCCATCCAGCAGCGGAAGCGGTGTGCTTGCCATTTGCCAGCGTTCACCAGTTTTTTTATTGTACTCAGAAGTAATACGGTAAGTTCTTTCAGGGTTGGGGCTAAATTTATCATAGCTCAATGCATCCTGTGTGCGAATTAAAATCATTAATCCAACAGACATACTAAGCCCTAATCCAAAAATATTGATAAATGTCGTTAGCCTGTTTTTAAAAAGACTTCTTATAGCAGTCTTTAAATAACTTTTAAACACGATATAAAATTTAAATTTTGAATTGATTTTTCAACATGGAGTTGGTTTATGCCGAAAGATATTGATAAAAACCTGCCGGATCCCAAACCGGCAGGCGATGTTTAAAAACCTCAACAAAGCTCCAACCCTCCACGGTTAAAAGCTTGTGCCAAAACACTTCAACAGCCGTGCCAATGCCAGAATACCCGTTCCGTATGCATTTCAGGAAATCAGGTCAATTAAAAGCGTTCGAATGTGAACAGTTTTTTGTGCGGGAATGAACAAAATTTTAATATGGTATTATTATCAACACTACACACACTTTGTTTCCGGCTTCAGTTTTTCTTCAGACTTACGCCTGTATTTTGTTCCTTACAGCCGCTCACGTCAAGCAACAGTCCATCCGGCGGGTAAAGGGCCACAACCGGAAGCAGCTTTTCTGCAAGGCCGTCGCGGCGAACCCATCCGGTCCGTCTTTAGATGACAGAACCATATTGCCACAAACCGACCGGACATCTTATCCCCTTTTTCAATTGCTCTTTTAAATTGATATGAGTCAAATCACTGCAATCATTAATGAAGATCATGTTTTACAAAATCGTTAGCCGGAACTTCATGTAAAGAATAAATCTTATGCATTTACATTTAATGATTACACACTTACCCATCTTTGGTACCATCATTGGCCTGCTGCTGCTTCTATACGGCAGGCGCACAGGAAGCTATCATACACAGATGGCTGCCTATACCTTACTACTGGTGGCTGCAGCAGGATGTATTATAGCTTATTTAACCGGTGAGGCCGCTGAGGAAGTCGCTGAAAATATTCAAGGAATTGAAAAAAACATGATTGAAGAACACGAAGAGTTTGCCAAATTCACACTGGTGGCTGCCATCGCCCTGGGCATAGGAGCGCTTGCCGGCGCTTATCTAACCTGGAAAAAGTCGCAGTTTACTAAAGCAATCCTGACTATCGTCCTTATTTTGTCGCTTATCTGTTTTGGAATGTCTGCATGGACAGGTTATCTTGGAGGCCGCATAAGGCACACGGAAATAGACAATGCCGTGATACGTACAGAAAACATACATGGGGAACAGGCCACTATCAGCATTAAAAGTTCATAATTTCGAAAAACGTTCCTCGTTGAATCAGTGCCAGGCACTTTTTCTGCCTGATTTTAATCCATTACATTTTTAAACAAAACCGCTTTGATACAGCATCAGCACTTTTTAATCAATACCTGAAACACGCTATACTGCATGAAATTGTAACATGATTCATGGGAGAGCAACAACCCGCCTAACCGTTCATGTTCGTACAAAAAACTGTCCGCTTCCGTACATTTTTAATCAACCTGATTTTCTGAAATACAGGCTGTACACACATTCCAGTATTGGCATACCTGTTGAGTTTGTCAGAATAAGCTTTTAACCCTGGAGGATTAAAGCTTATTGGGATTTTTAAACATCACCTGCCGGTTATGGGGATCCGGCAGTTTTTATCAACGTTCATCCGCCTAAAATCAACTTTTATGTTTAAAAATTATTTCAAAATTGCAGTGCGGTATTTGGTTAAGCAAAAAATGTATTCTGCAATAAAAATTGGCGGCTTTGCATTAAGTATTGCTGCCTGTTTGTTGATTGCATTGTATATAAAAGACGAATTGAGCTACGATAAAAACTGGGCATATGCTGATCGTATTTACAGGATAACAGGTGAATACAACAACAACGGAAAAATTCAAACCGGTAACGATTGGCCCGCACCTATGGCAAAGGCTTTAAAACAAGATTTTCCTGAGGTAGAAAAGTCCGGGCGCTTTATGGATGCGCCGCTTTTTTATGGTGCCGGCAGTAATCAGATAAGACGATCAGATGCAGAACAAAATACGTTTGAGCAGGGCTTTAGTTATTCAGACCAGGATATGCTCGATATGCTGCAGGTGCCAATGGTATATGGCGACAGGGCACATGCTTTGAGCGAGCCAAATACAATGGTGATTTCAAAAAGTAAGGCCGACAAATATTTTCCCAATCAAAATCCGGTTGGAAAAATAATGTTCCTGAACAACGACACAAAGAACCCTTATAAAATTGGTGGCGTAATGCAGGACTTTCCAACCACTTCGCATATTCATTACGATTTTCTTTTAACCATGACAGGGCACCAGCTTTGGGATGGTGAGCAAACTACATGGATGGCTAGTAATTATCCTACTTATGTTTTGCTGAAACCGGGTGCTGATGCTGCACAATTTCAAAATAAACTGCAACAAATTCTTACCAAATATTATGTTCCGGCTTTAAAAGCGGAAGGCGATAAACAAGCTGATGATCTTGCTAAAAAAGCAAAACTTTTTATACAGCCTATAACGAACATTCATCTTTACTCCGCCAATATTGACGACCGTCTTGAAAAAGGCGATATAAAGTTTGTGTGGCTGTTTGGAGCAATTGCGGTGTTTATTCTTGTAATTGCCTGCATTAATTTCATCAACCTGTCAACCGCCAAATCCGCTAACCGTGCAAAAGAAGTTGGTTTAAGAAAAGTAGTTGGCTCGCATCGCATCAATCTTATAAAACAATTTCTCACCGAATCATTATTGTTTAGTGTTTTGTCTTTTATGCTGGGTTTGTTAATTGCGATATTGCTGCTCCCCTACTTCAATACACTTGCCGCAAAACATTTAACCATTCCGTGGACGGCATGGTGGTTACTGCCATTAATGCTTGCTGCAGCCATTTTAATCGGGTTGTTTGCGGGTTTGTATCCATCATTTTATTTGTCTTCATTCAAACCTATTAATGTTTTAAAAGGACAGTTGAGCAGGGGCAGTAAAAATTCATTTCTAAGAAACGGGTTAGTTGTTTTTCAATTCACTACTTCTATCATCCTTATCATTGGTACCATTGTTATTTATAGTCAAACAAAATATATACTCAATAAAAAAATTGGTTTTGATAAAGACCAGGTGCTACTGATACAGGGAACAAATACGCTTGAAAATAAAAGAGATGCTTTTAAAGATGAGTTGCTGAAATCTTCTGAAATAAAAAGTGTTTCTGTAAGTGATTACCTGCCCGTAGCCGGCACCAAACGTAATGGCAATACATTTTATAATGAAGGAAAAAAGAAAGAAGATATTGGCGTGTTTGGCCAGATATGGACGGTTGATTATGATTATCTCAAAACACTGGGCATGCATATGCTGCAGGGAAGATATTTTTCAAAAGAAATGGCTTCAGATTCGGCTGCAGTAGTTATCAACCAGGCAATGGCAGCAGAACTTGGCTTAAAGAATCCTGTGGGAAAACGCATAGAAAATGGCTGGCAAAAATTTAATGTGATTGGAGTGATGGAAGACTTCAATTTTGAATCAATGAAACAAAGTGTAACGCCACTTTGTTTTGGTTTGGGAAATTATAACTCTTCCATTATTTCTGTAAAAATAGCAGGCGCGGATGTAAAAAAAGTTATCAACTATGCATCATCCGTTTGGAAAGATTTTTCACCCAATCAACCTTTTCGCTACACGTTTCTTGATGAAAGTTTTGCGAATATGTATGCAGATGTAAAACGTACCGGGAGCATCTTCACCAGTTTTGCAATACTTGCCATCATTATCGCATGTCTTGGTTTATTCGCATTATCAGCTTTTATGGCAGAGCAACGTAATAAAGAAATCGGCGTCCGCAAAGTGCTTGGCGCCAGTACAGGCGCTATAACATCAATGCTCTCAAAAGATTTTTTGAAACCCGTCATGCTCTCAATTGTTATTGCCTCTCCTGTTGCATATTGGGCAATGACAAAATGGTTACAGGATTATGCATATCGCATTTCAATAACATGGTGGATGATTGCCATTGCAGGTTTCGCGGCCATTATAATTGCGTTGTTAACGATCTGCTTCCAAACCATAAAAGCTGCGATGACAAATCCAGTTAAGTCGTTGCGGGCAGAGTGAAGCGGTCAGGCTTCAATGGTCAAACCTGCAAAAACAAAATATTTACCATGTTTATACAAAGCACGGCATACAACTTAAATTATGCCCATGTTTAAAAATTATTTCATTCCAATCAGAAATATGTGGAAGAACAGGCTGGATACATTCATCAATATCACAGGGAAAAACCCGTTTGCACATAATCACAAAATCAATTGTGTCCCGGATATTCAAAGAACGGGTTTACCTGTATAACGATCATATATCGGCGTTCACCTTATTTTATAAACCTGCCCTGCCGTTCCATTTGCTTATTTCAACACTTCATCATACAACAAGTATATACATCGCTTAAAAAACATATACTTGCTGTAATGAACCGCACTGCACAAAAGCTGAATGACAAATGGTTTCGCTTTATCGGCGTGCCCGTTATTGGTTTAATGGGTCATATAATTTTTTTTAACAGGAACGATACCGGCCCTGAACGGTTTGGATTTATAACGATCTACCTGTTATCAATAGCCGAAACCGTTGTTTTATGGGAAGTGAATCGTGTGGTGGTGCTGCAATGCCGCAAGGCTTTCAGCGGGCTTGAGCAAACTACGAAACGCATTATCTACACACTTATTGTATGCACGGCACTTACCATTTTATTGCGGATCCTGAATATTTTTATATACGATAAAAGCCTGCTGTGGGGATACCGCTTTCCGCTGGAAGCTTACCTGCACAGCGTTTTCGTGGCCATTTTATTTGTAGTGATTATAGCCGGCATATACGAGGCTGTTTACTATTTCACCATGTGGAAAAATACAGCGGTAGAAGCAGAAGCTTTAAGGGCCGAAAACCTGCAGACCGAACTTGATCTCTTAAAAGTGCAGTTGAATCCGCATTTTCTTTTCAACACATTCGGATCCTTATCTTCTTTGATTGATGAAGACCCGGCCCGCGCAAAAATCTTTCTTGAACAAATGTCGGTTGTGTACAGGTACATATTGCAATCGCACGATAAACCGCTTATTACATTAAAAGAAGAACTTGAATTTATCAGCTCGTATGCCAGGCTTTTAAAAACAAGGTTTGAAAATGGCCTGCAGCTTGAATTTAAGATTACAAGAAAGGAATATTATGATTACAGCCTACCTGTACTTACCATTCAACTTTTGGTTGAAAACGCGGTTAAGCATAACATCATCATTCCCGATAAACCGCTTGTTGTAACGGTTTATACAGATGACGGCGCCAATCTTATTGTTGAGAATAATTTGCAGAAAAAAATGAATGTAAGGTTTAGCAATAAAAAAGGATTATTGAATATTATTACCAAGTATAAAATTCTTGCAAACCAGGATGTAAAGATTGAAGAAACCGGTGGTTATTTCAGGGTTTCCGTTCCGTTAATTAAAACAAGGTAATATGCAGGTATTAATTGTAGAAGACGAACCACTGCTTGCCAAACAATTAAAAAAAATATTGCTGGAACTTGAGCCCGGCGCCACTGTTACGGGCATGAGTTATACAGTGAAAGAAACGGTTAAGCTGCTGCAGCAATTGCCGCCACCCGATCTTATATTAATGGACATTGAACTGGCCGATGGGCAGAGCTTTGAGGTGTTTCAGCAGGTGCATGTTACGTCACCGGTAATTTTTATTACGGCTTATGATGAATTTGCCATTAAAGCTTTTAAACTCAACAGCATCGATTATCTTTTAAAACCCATTAATACAGAAGAGCTGAGAACGGCGCTGCAAAAGTTTCATCACATACTGCAAAAGTCTGATATAGCAGGCAACATACAGGCCTTGTTCAGCGAAATGCAAAAGCTGCAGCAGCAGGCACAGGGTTACCGGGAGCGTTTCCTCATAAAATCAGGTTCAAAAATGATAAGCATTGACGTAGGCGATATTGCTTATTTTATTTCCGATAACGGGCTCACCTTTTTGCATACGCAAAATCAGAAATATATACTTGACTATACCCTGGACGATCTGCAAAACATGCTCTCGCCCAAACAATTCTTCAGGGCCAACAGGAAGTGCATACTTAACAGCAAATCTGTTGTTGCCATACGGCCATGGTTCAATCAAAAATTGGTGGTGGAAGTAAAGCCGGCTATGGAAGAACAGGTTATTGTAAGCAGGGAAAAGGCCGGTTTGTTTAAAACATGGCTGGGCGAATAGCAGCCTGCCAGCTCTGTTTAAGGTGGCATTTATATCGTTGTGACCAGCGGCTTTGTTTCATCGGTTGTTTTATACGCTTCATTGATTATACCATTTTCACTGTTTTGCGCGCTATTCATCTTTACAAAAATTATCACGCATAAATTTTAAAAGATGAAAAAATCATATCTCGTTTACGGGCTGTTGCTGCTCAGCCTGTATACAAAAGCACAAGGCGGCAAATTCCAGGTGGGCATTGGCTACCAGCGCACGTGGATGGTGGATAAACAGGCCTCGCCATTGAAATATCAAAGCAGTGAAAAAACATTTCTGATTGGCTATGAACATCAAAATGCAAAGGCAGGATTTGATATAAAGATCAACGGTGCTTTAGGTGATTTTTTCCCAACCGGCTTTGCTGACAGGTTATGGTATAACCCCGGGTATAACAACGATGGTACACCTAAACAAGATTCATCAACCATAACAGGAAAGCTATATAGTGCCCGCATTAAAATGGGATATTACAGGGCTGTTTCACCGGGCTATTCAAAGCTGGGCAACAATACCATTCGCACACAGGAATATATTGGCGGCTCTTTAAATAACCAGATTTATTATTCGGATAATATCATCCGCATGGGCTGGCTCAACAGTACTTCCCTAAATGCCGATTATGCACATAAAATAATGATCAACACAAAACACCAGGTTGACCTTAAAATATCTATCCCGCTTTTTGCCCGCAACGCAAGGCTGCCGTATCACAACACCATCAGCGCGGGCAATGGCGACAGCAATATAAAAACCTTTTTTAAGCAGGGTTCCAGGTTTGCATCTGTAATAGATTTTCAAAACATACAAATTGATGCTTCATATGAATATGCTATGAGCAAAAGGCTGGGCGTTGGCATTCATTATTTTGGGCAATGGCTTCATTACAGCCATGCAAAACCGGTTACATTTTTTCAAAATAACATAGGCGTTGTAGCCTCCGTGAAATAACCCATTCAATACATTTTAAAAAAGATAAATCATTACAACATGAAACAGGTAAATTATATTTTAATCATAATATTGATAGCAGGCACTTCCTGCCAGAAACTATTGCTGCCGGCAGTTGCAGGCAATACCGCGGTGAATAATTTTGATGCAATGTGGAAAGGGTACGACCAGTGGTATGGATTATTTGAAACCAAACAAATTAATTGGGATTCTATATATGCTGTAAACAGGCCCATGGTAAATGATGAAATGACTGATACCGCATTGTATAATGTGCTTTGTAATTTGATAAAACCGCTGAATGATCCGCACGTATTCCTTCAGCCCACCAGCCATGGTTTGCCAAGGTATGAGAGCAGTGTATTTTTCAGGGAAAATAAAGTGCAGCAGGATTTTTCTATTGATGTAATTAAAGAAAACTACCTGCCCTCGCTTATTACAGTTGACGACAAACTGCATTATGGCATACTGCCCGGCAATATTGGCTATATCCATTTTGGTGAATTTGGCATGCCGGTATCGTTTTATAACTATCAGCTGAATAAAATACTGGATAGCCTTCAACAAACAAGATCCATGATTGTAGATATACGCAACCATGGTGGCGGCGATGATGAAGTAAGCCGTTATATAGCCGGTTGTTTCGCTAAACAAAAAGCGCTTTTTATGACGGTAAAAAAGCGAAACGGTCCTAACCATAATGATTTTACAACGCCTGTTGAATGGTATGTGCAGCCGCAACCGAATGCCTATACCAACCCGGTGATATTACTCACTACGCGCTGGACAACGAGCGCCGGTGAAACATTCACCTGGGCCATGAATACGCAGGCCCATATTACACAGGTGGGCGATACAACCGCCGGCGGGTTCTCGGATGTGCTTGCGCGTGAACTGCCAAACGGCTGGCTTTACTTTACCGGTGTTGGCGATTATCGTGATGCCAACGGCAACAGCTTGGAAGGAAAGGGCATTGCACCTGTGAAAAGAATTGTGAATAAGAAAGAAGATATTCAGAGCGGAAAAGATATGGTGTTGGAAGAAGCGGTTAAAATGCTGGAATAGAAATGCATGTATCCGAAAGTTAATGAAGGCTTACAAGCAGCAGGTTATCCTCAGATAAACCCTGAGAGTAAACGCCGGTCGCTGAAGCGGTTGATTGTGATACGATATGTAGTTGCGTGCGCAATAACCTGCATCGAATTGAGAAGCTGGTTTTCAAAAACGATTTTCTTATTTTCTTACCGGCACTACCAATACAGGAACAGGAGAATGCCTGATCACCCGCTCTGCAACGCTTCCCATAAGGATATGGGAAAGCCCGGTTCTGCCATGTGTGCCAATTACAATGAGGCTGGCTTCCCATTCATCGCAGGTTTTTTTAATCATATCAGCCGGGGTTCCTTCCTCAATAAATGACCACACTTTCTGCTCTTTAAATATATTTTTAATAAGCATCTTCTGGACTTTCTTTAAATCATCCTTTATCATCTCTGTCATTTCACGTGGTGTCACTCCGCCCTCTGCCATAACGAATGCTATATCTGCCACACTTATCAAAGCCATTCCAGCATTTAATTGTTTTCCCAGCAGAAGCCCTTCCAGCGCTACTTTTTCAGCTACCGGGCTGTCGTCAACAGCAATCAGTATCTTTTTATAATTCATGTGTGTTAGCTTTTCAGTGAGATGAAGTGCTGCTGTCTTTTCTTTTGCACGTATTAATTCCGAGCAGTTTATATATAGGGCAGAAACCCGTTACAGAGGTCACCAGGAATATGAAGCCGACAGTCAATAAAATGATTGTCAGTACCCCGCTCATGATCTGAGTCAAGTATAAAATAGCTATAATAGCAGCAATAAATATTCTTATCACCCGGTCTGCTTTTCCCATATTTTTTTTCATAACCATAGTTTTTTTTGCAGGATAAAGCTCTTGGTTAATATCGCAGCAGTAGGTGACCTGAGTCATCTGGTAATATGATTGTGGTAAATAAATTTGAATTAATTTAAAATGGAATTTCAACAAAGCTACATCCATTAAACCTGTATTGCCGGCCTTAAACCGGATAGAAAGCCACCTCTTGTTCAATACCAAGCAGGTAAAATAACTGTTCTTATTCAGCATGCTTTTAATACATGATACGCTTCTTCAAATAAGGACTGTTTATTAAATAATATTTTAAAAATTCACATTCAGGTAACATTATTTTTCTTACTTACATATAATTATGAAGATTACTGTTGCGGGCATTCATTATTACCACGGTTTTTGTATTAAACACGCAAGGGGCTATAATGTCCACTCATTAAAACACATTTCATTATGAAAATCATTGCAATTATTATAAACGGCACACATTTCCCCTATCAGGTAGTTCATCATGCTATCGCGAAAGCTAAAACTGAAAACGCTGAAATATTGGCCGTTTTTCTTAAGGGCGAGCATGAGGTAAGCAAGGGCTATATTTTTCCCAGTGATATCACGTCAACTGATAATTCATTCATAGCAGGCCTTCCGGAAAGCCAGGATGAGAACCTTATCACAGATAATATGCAAAGCGCTAAAGCAATGGTAGAGAATGAAGGCATTCTTTACCGGTCTGTGTTAAAGACCAACGCCTCGGTGGATGATGTGGTTGAATTGATAAAGACAGCAAGCCTGCTTCTGATTGATAAAAACTTTGACGAAAAAACATTACTGGCCGACAAAAAAATATCCCTGGATGGATTAATGAAAAGCGTTAAGATACCGATTGATATTATAGAAGATTATTAGTGGATTTGAGTAAACTGAAATGCGTCTTGTTTTTTTAAAACAGTCAAAGATGTGCATGCTTTTCTTACTCTTAAATTGAACTGAAGATTGCTAAATAATTTTCATATTTAGCTCAACGCAATGCCTGTTGATCTGGACTTTATAAAAACGATGAAAATATAGTGGTAGCAGGTCGTAATTTTCGACCATCAGATTTTGCGTTGATGATAACCCGTGTTTCGTCCAATTATGAACCGCAGCCGGTGATTGATTATGCACGGGTCGGCACATGAAATCAATACCCTTTTCTCAACATATCTGCATACTCGTTTGGCAATGGGCTTTCTTCTATTGCTTTTGCTGCTTTTTCAATGTCGTAATCAAAGCGGACAAACTCAACTTGAATACTGTCTTTGTCAAGTGTGGAACTGTTGGCGTTAATAGTAAGTATTAGATAACAACCATTCGGATTGCCATCTTTTGGCTTGCCGACAGAACCGATGTTGATTGCATGGCGAAAATGATTTTGACCGTCAGTTCCTGAATTTAAGATGCGGTGATATGGTTTGTGTGTATGCCCGAAACACATGATGTCGGCATCAGCTTGCTCCATGATACGAAGCAAACTTTTTTCTTCACGGTCTTCAAACAGGTATTCATTAATTTTTCTGGGGCTGCCATGCACTAAAAGCAAATTTAATTTGTCTTCGTTTAGCTGAAACTCCACTTTTATCTGTGCAGGAAGTGTTCGTAAATACGCTCTTTCTTCATCTTTGATGAGGGCATTGGTGAGGGAAATCGAAACAGCACCGTTTGCTTTTTCATGGTCGGTTTTGTAAGCACAACCGCAATCGTTGCTCATTCGTCCAATGCCAAAATCGTAATTCCCTGCAATGGTTGGAATTTTTCGGTTCTTGATTTCGTTTACAACTTCATTTGCCCAAATGTTATAACCAACCAAATCACCTAAACAATAAATGGCGTCTGGCTTTTCTTCTTCTATGCTTTTCAAACATGCTTCCAATGCAGGAAGGTTTGCATGTATATCGCTGAACAATGCAATTCTCATAATAAATGAATTAAGCGTTTTGTAATTGTTGTTTCGTGTAGTATTTACGTCTGAACCAAAAAGGCAATATTGACCAATGCAATGAGTGCCGGCGCCTCTACCAAAAGACCTATGACACCTGCAAATGCCTGACCGCTTTGGTGCCACTACAATATTCCTTTAGCAGTTGGCTTAATCCTGAATGTATCCGCCATTTGCCAAAGTACGTTATGAAAAAAGCAACCATGGGCACTCATTTCTTACCGGCTTACCCAATCGCTACGCCTGCACCCATCGCTAAAAATATCCACAAGGTTAAATACTGTCCAAAAATCTTAATCGTTTTCTTTGGAGTGCCGGAACACAATCGTTTGCTGACATCTTTACTTAATATATTTTAAGATTATCGCCATCTGACCAGCATGCCACGTTGTATGAGTAACGATGCGTCCTAACCCTTCTGCTTTTGTTTTTGTTCCAAATTCTTTTGTCGTAACAGTGTTTTCCCAATCGTCTTCGGTTTGGGCCATCAGTATCTTTTTAAGGGTATTGTATGACAGTTGCTGATACGATAACAATTCTGAAAGATTCGTCCATTCACCAGTGTCCTTTTTTACAATTACGGTCTTAGCATGAACCGCTACATCAGTTGCATTAAAAACATTTTTAGCAAAGAGCAGTTCCACATCAGCAATGTGACGTATAAGAAATCCTACAGAATTTGGAGCAGGTGCTAACGTTTTCTTTAAATCTGATTCCTGGATGTGTTCAAGAAGTTGGGAAAAACGGGTTCTGCCTTCTTCCCAAAGTTCTACTAAAAGTGTTGTCTTATTCATAATCGTATTTTTTAGCAACAGCCGTTACCGGGTGTGCAGCAAGTTGTTTCTAAAGGTTTTTCTGCATAAACGGTGATACTTCTGATGCCTGTACCCGATTGTTTGAAAGCGGCAATTTGATCGGCTGATAAGTATTGACTAAGAATATCGTCGGGAATAATGATTGTTTTGTCTTTTTGAATAGTGATGTTTGCAAAGCCATTTGCTTCTATGAGTTCCAGGTACACTTGCTTCTGAATAGCTCCGGCAACACAGCCTGCATACATTTCAGCCGCTTCTTTTATTTCTTTTGGTAACTGGCCTTCTAACACAATATCAGAAATGGAGAAGTGACCACCTGGTTTTAGTACCCTGTACATTTCTTTTATTACTCCGTCTTTATTTGGTACAAGGTTCAATACGCAATTACTTACAATTACATCGGCAGTATTTGCAGTAACTGGCATTTTTTCAATATCACCTTGTCTAAACTCTACATTGTTGAAGCCACGTACTTCGGTATTGTGTCTTGCTTTATCAATCATGGCAGGCGTAAAGTCAATGCCAATTACTTTACCTGTTTCTCCCGTTTCATGCCTTGCTATAAAAGCATCGTTGCCGGCACCGCTTCCCAGGTCAATAACAACATCACCTTTTTTGATTTTAGCAAACTGTGTAGGTAGTCCACAGCCTAAGCCTAAATCCGCATCAGGATTGTACCCTTCAAGTTGCGAATAATCGTCAGCCATAATGTTATATACTTCTGTTGAGCAACCACCAGCACCACAGCAGGAACTTTGGTTGGTTTCTTTGTCCTGTAAAGCAATCTCGCTGTATTTCTGCCTTACCAGTTCCTTTACTTGTTCTTGAGTTTCCATGTTATTTAAATTTTATACTGTTATCGAAATATTACGATGATTATAGTTAAAAAAAGGTCAGCAACAATTGCTGCCGCCTTTATAACTATCGAATAATTGATTTATACAAACCTGTGCTGCCTTCCATTTCTTTTCGTCTATGCAATA
Organism: Parafilimonas sp.; assembly: GCF_051953455.1. Taxonomy (NCBI): domain Bacteria; kingdom Pseudomonadati; phylum Bacteroidota; class Chitinophagia; order Chitinophagales; family Chitinophagaceae; genus Parafilimonas; species Parafilimonas sp. The sequence continues at coordinate 39,261 of NZ_JBQCIT010000051.1, forward strand.
GCACACTTTGGCACCCTCAATTTCTCCCTTAATTAAACCTGCTTGTTTTAGTTCTTTCAGATGCTGTGAAACGGTGCTTTGAGATAATGGCAGTTCTTCCACTATATCACCACACTGGCAGGTGGCTTTTGTTGCTAATAATTCCATGATGGCAACTCGTGCCGGATGAGCCAATGCTTTAGCATATTTGGCTAACCTGTTTTCCTTAACACTGAACTCGTGTGATTTAGTTGCACCCATAACTTTATTATCGCAATAATACGATTAATTTTTAAAGTGCAAAAAAATTTCTCGCTCTTGGTTCTTGTCAGGTTAAAGAATGATTGCCGTGTATTGATGACTGCAGCTCTTTGGCAAGGTTGGGTTTTGTGTGTCGGTTTACCGGTATTTTATATCGTCAGCATAGCAACGGAGGCTGATTGAAATCAAAGTACAAACTAAAATTTACTGTTCATCAGTGTTCGCCCAGCTAGAACTATTGTCGAAAGCGAACAAAAATATGATGCTGCAATCTGTCTGCCGGCATAGCAGCAAGCCGAGTGCTGCCTGCTGTTAATTCTTCTCGTCATAGGGAATGTAGCTTTCCCAACGCCAAGGTGTAAAAGTGTCGCCAATGCTGTACGCCAAAAGTTCTTTGAAAATACTTTCTTCATTATCATTGTTAGTCATAATCACAATTGCAATTTTCTTATCGGGAAAACAAATTGAATAATGTTCCAACCATCATCGTGTCCTTCTTTGAAAAATGCTCTGCCATAAGGCGTTTTGAAAACCCCAACTCCTAAGCCTATAACCTAATTGTATATTGTTATTATCCGTACTATCAATTTTTGCAATTGGGCCGGATTGGCTTCTTGATTTAATTCTGACTTGCGTACTTGTCATAATTTTGAAACTTTTTTTGAAAGGTCATTGCTACGTATTAAAGCTGTATAAAATTTTGTAAAGTCCTCCAAAGTTGTACTCATAGAACCTCCTGCACCTGCTTCTTTCCATAGTTCATATGGTTCACCTTTTAATGCTTTAATAGCTCTTTTATATATTTTATGTCTGTTCACTTTTCCAGCGAATGGGTGGCAAAACTATGCCGCAGGCTGTGTATGCCTATATCCTTATGTATCACGGCTTTATTTTTTGCGTTTATGAAAATCTGTTGTATCGTCCTGGTGCGATAGGCTGCAAATACTTGTTCACTTTCAAACAAATAAGTTTTAGGGCGTGGTTTATACAATTATTATAAGGCGCATCTGTTTAATGACGATCTGAATTCTTTCCGGATTTAAAAATTAGTGAGTCAATTGAAAGTTTGCCTGCCCCTGCAAAAATCAACATTATCAATGCTCCGATATAAAGCAAATTAATTTCATATCCGGGAGGGCCAAATTTTGGCCCGTTTGCATCCAGGCCAATGGTTTTTATCGAACTGTATCCATATTTGTATTGAACCGTAAATAAGGCAATGAGCATGGTAATAATTAAAGGAATAGAGGCTATACTTACAAAAGCACCTGCGATTAATGCCACGCCTCCTGCAACCTCTGAAATAATTGCCAGCCAGGCCATAAGCTCAGGCGCAGGAACCCCAGCCTGGTGCAATAATTTAATAAACCCTTCCGGTCCTTTGCTTAACTTGGCATAGCCATGTACAAAAAAACCTATCCCCACAATTATCCTTAAGATAAAAGGCGCCCAGCTATCATATACTTTCTTTGCCGGATTGAATAACGCAGTAATTAATATCATCGTAATTTATTTTAAAAGCTGGTTAATATGATTTAGTTTTTGAATAAAATATTACTCCCTTTTATTTAAATAGCCGGTGCCACATTCTAAGAACTTCTTAAATGTTTCCTTCGACATATATCCTGAAACAGGAGCATTGATGACTTTACCATCTGGTGTTACCAATACATAATGCGGTTGCGAATTATTATTGAAATTTACCTGTTGAAACAAAGACCATTTATCACCAATGGTTTTGATCCTTTTTTTCCGGCCATTCCCCATATCAATAGCAATTTGTTCTTGTTCAGGAAGCGCTTCACGGTCATCAACATATAGCGAGGTAAGTACAACATCATGCTGAAGTATTGGTAAAATATCAGGCTGGCTCCATACAAATTCTTCCATCTTGCGGCAGTTTTCACAACCATATCCGGTAAAGTCTATCAGCACAGGTTTTTGTGTTTGCTCCGCTTTTTCAATAGCATGAAAATAATCGTGCGAAGGATGAAGCCCCAATACGCCATCTGCAGGATTGGCAAAAAAACTAACATTCAGTGGCGGCAGGATACCGCTCAATAAAGAAAGCCGTGGCTTTTGAGAAGGCACTAAACCAGTAGTAAGATAAATTGTAAAAAGAAGGCTTGCCAACCCAACTGCTTTTCTAAACAGTGATATTCGCTGGTTCTTGCTGTCATAAGGAAAACTGATTAAACCAAAGAGATACAATGCAAGCCCTGTTGCAGTAACCATCCAAAGAGCAATAAATAATTCTCTTTTCAACAAAAAAGTCTTTGCCACAAGATCTGCTTTGGAAAGAAACTTAAAAGCAAGCGCTATTTCCACAAAGCCGAGAAAAACCTTCAATGTATTCATCCAACTGCCCGACTTTGGCAGTGACAGGAGCACCTGCGGAAACAAGGCGAGCAAACCAAAAACCAAAGCCCATGATAAACCAAAACCGCCAAGTGCAAATGTTAACAGCAGCGGAACATTTTTTGAACCGGATGCCACGCCGCCTAATAAGCTGCCTAAAATTGGTCCCGTGCAGGAAAAAGAAACGATCACCAATGTTAACGCCATGAAGAATATGCCAACCATCCCGCCTTTATCTTCTGCCTGTGCCGATTTGTTTAACAACCAGTTGGGTAATGAAATATTGTAGTAGCCAAAAAAACTGAATGCAAAAAAAGGAACACCACAAAAAAGAAGATATTGAGCCAGGTACTTGTAGAAATTTCATTGAATATATTGCCGCTGATGCCATCCACAATATGAAATGGAATGCTTAATGCGAGAAAAATTACCAGGATAAAGAGGCCATATAACAGCGCATTCCGGCGGCCGTTTATTTTACCGCTTGCGCTTTTGGTGAAGAAGGAAACGGTAAGGGGAATCATAGGAAATACACATGGCGTAAGCAGGGCAATAAAACCACCCAAAAAACCTAGAAAGAATACCAGCCCGTTTCCGGATCTATCAACAGGCTGTGCAGTTCCGCAGTTTATAAGTGGATGTTTAAAGTCCAGCGAAGAAACCTTGATGCTGTCTGTGTTAATTTGTGTATCAAATTGTTGCTTGTCTGCAACGTTTACTGCAGGCCGGCTGGTGTTGTTTATGGGCTGCTCAAATTCAAGTGTATTAGGGGCGAGGCAAATTTTATCATTGCAAACCTGGAACGTAATTTCCGCTGAAATCTTTGCGTTTTCATCCGCTTGCTTCATCCGGAATTGCTGAACGAATTTTACCGAGTCAGAATAGTAGATGATTTGAACGCCAAATGCTTCGCTGAATTCCTCTATTTTCTTACCCAACTCCTCCACAGTACCTACAGTTTCAACATTGCCTGAAGTGATCTTCATAGTCGTGGGAATACCACTATTTTTTGGCAGATCCTGGGAATACAAATGCCAGCCTTCTTCTATGGTTCCAGTCAATACGGCCTCGTATATATTTGAATCTATTTTATCAACACTGTAATCCCATTTTACAACATCCTTAATTTGAGCTTTTACAGTTATACACGGGAGCAACAAGAGCGCCCATATCCATCTTTTCATGATAATAATATATGTGATTTAAAATAACCGGTTGAAGATACCGGACGAGTCCTTCTGTGTATTCGCGCTATAAAATGACGGATGTTTTTAAAATTCCTTTGCAGGCGGATAGTCTATTGGCACCTGGAACACCTTGCCGGTTATGTTCGTGATAAAGGTGTCGCCAATCACCTGGAGCATATCCATAAAATGTTCTTTCGTATAACCTTTTTCAAAAAAACCTTCAATTAACCTGTCATCAATACTATCAACATGCAATGTCAAACAACCTGCAAGTTTTACCAAAGCATCCAGCCTGCTGTCGAAAGGCGCTACACCGCTGCGCAGCTCCAATATCTCTTCATCACTAAAGCCATTAAGCTTCGCAATCATTGTATGCGCACTCAGGCAATACATGGCATGATTACATTGCGATACGGTAAGCGTTATGGCTTCAACTTCCCGTTTTGATAACGAAGTTTTACGGCGGTAAAAAGAATAGTAATTGCTTAAAGCATTATCTGAATGCATCATAGCCAATAAGAGATTAGGCGTGCGGCCAAGCCGTTTATTGAAGTAGGCTATAAAATCTTTGTTCTTTTTACTTATTCCCGTTTCATCGGGGAGGCTTTTAATATCAGGATATTTAAACATCTTGTCACAAGTTTCTGAACTCAGAGATATTTGTGCCTGCATACATTTTAAAAAACCTGCTGAAATGTGCCGGGCTTTCAAAACCCAATTCAAAAGCAATTTCCTTGGCGGATTTTTCTGTGTAATGGAGGTAACGCTTAGCCTCCAGTATTATCCTGTTGCGGATAAGTACCGACGGTGACGGCTGTTTGAGTAATGCAAAAACATTACTCAATGTTTTCGGTGATTTATTAAGGGCGGCGGCATAAAAACGGACCTCATGTTGTTGTTTGAAATTTGTTTCGAGCAGCAAAGAGAATCTTCTTATAATGTCCATTTTTTCATCGGGGAATAGCTGGTAACTTTCACTTTGGTTCCTCGCCATTCGCGTAGTCTTTATGATCACTCTTTTTAAAAGTGTCCGGAGCATTTCACCCTGAAAATTGTCTGTCAGCATCATCTCACTGGAAAATACTTTTTCCATGTGCGCCATTTCCTCAGCTTCCTGCTTATCCAATACAATGAACATGGGATGCCTTATTCCATAAAAAAGAAATCCTACGCAACCTACTTCAGCATCATGGTCAACAATGCAATAGAATTCCCGGTTAAACTGCCAGGCTGTTAACGATCCGGGGTGTTCAAATACAAAATGCTGATTGGAAACAAGCGGGAGAATACAGGTTCCAGGCATCGTATAACTTATCTCGTCTATGACTACTTCCTGGGCAGCACCCTTGTTATACACGAAAGTATTAATGGGATAAGGAGAGGGTTTATTCAGTCCCTGTCCCGAAAATAATTTATTGCCGCTATGCATGATAAATCGCGCCGATGTTGCATTTTCCTTGTACTCCCTGATCATAATAATTACTTATATGCCAGAATATTTACCTTTTCAATTTCCGGTGCCTTTGCCAATAAATCGGGCGCATTTGCCATCAATGCTTTTGCGATTTCTCCACCGAGATGGGCATCTCTTCCTTCTTCTGTTTCAAACGTATCGAATATGCCAAACGTAGAAGGGCCGATTTGTAACGCATACCAGCGAATGGTTTGCGCTTCCTGTTGCGCTAAAGACAACGCATCTTTTATAAAAGCGGCTACTGTTTGTTCTTTGTCCGGTTTAGCCTCAAGTCTAACCAATAATGAAATTGTTTCCATAATAACTCTTTTAAAATTTTTAAAATACAGCGCCGTTGCGTCAACAAAGTTTATGAAATTATACCTGCGCTATTTTTTGGCAAGCGCCTGTTCGCCAAATTCAATTAATTTTTTCGCATCCACATATCCTATCTGTTTCATGATCAGTTTGCCTTGCGGCGTAAAGAACAATAACGATGGATATTCAGCAACGTGCCATTTTTCTGCTAACGTTAAACCTTCATCTTTTTCCATATCAATCGTGTAATTGATGAAGTTATCGTTAAAATACAACGCTGTTTTCTCATCTTTAAAAGTAACATTCTTAAGCTGGCGGCATGGGCCGCACCAGGTAGTAAAAGCATCAACAAAAATGTATTTACCGTTTTTCCTGGCCTGTGCTGCTATATCTTTCCATTTTCCATTCGTAAACATTATTTCCTTTGCGGGAGGCATGGCACGTTGTTCAGCTTTAGGTTGGGCAACTGCACTTGTTCCGATTAACATTACGACTAAGCTAAACAGTAATAATATTTTGCTGTTATATACTTTAAACATAACTTCTTTAATTAAGATCTTTTTGCAGGCTGGCTGCAACGGTTTTTAAAAGCTCCGGATTTAAACGCTGTGTGAAATCAGGATTGATATATTCAAAATGTATAGTACCCGTTTTATCGAGAATGAATACGGACGGCACAGGCAGTAAAAGATCACTATCCTTTCCGCCTGTGGTTTTGGGCAACATTTCCCAATATCCTTTAGGCGCCTTATACGCAATTCCCAATTGTTTGGAAAGGTTAAGATCCGCATCTGAAAGCAATGTATAGCTCAGCTTCTCTTTTGTTGCTGACCGCGTTAAGCCTTCAGGGGCATCTGTGCTGATAGCAATAAGCTGATAACCGAGGTTTTCCAATTCAGGCGCTGCCTGTTGCAGCCCGGAAAGCTGCTTCGAACAATACGGGCACCAGCCGCCACGGTAAATAATTAAAATGGTTGGCTTTTCCGCTACTGCTTTATTCAGGTCGAAACTTTTTCCCATAACATCTGTGAGCGTTGCCATGGGAATTTTCTCTCCGTTAAGTAACGGGCTGATGTCTTCCGGTTTTTGCGGGACCATGTAAGACATTTGACCGGCATTCATGGCAGCGGCCTCCGTAGATTGTATTGCTTCCTGGCCGCGAACCATTTGTATTGAGCATGCGGACAACAGGACTACCGCAATGAATTTGAACGATAGTTTAGTAGTAGGTTTCATTTATGTAGTTGTTTTTTATTGTAAGTTTTACTACGATGTTTTAAAAATATTAATCAAGATATTAATCAAGCATTTTTGCCAGCGGAAACTCAATAGGCACTTTGGTAACTGCATGAAGTATATTGCTAATGGTTCTGTCGCCAACAAGAATAATAATATCCATCAGGTTTTCTTTAGTATAACCTGCTTCAAAAAAAGCATCAAGCAACGCAGGATTTTCTATATGCCTGTTTTCAGAAAGTTCCCTTGTTAATTTTACCAATGCATCCAGCCTGGTATCAAACGGTGCATTGCCTGACCTTACCTGGATGGTTTCTTCTTCTGTAAAGCCGGATTGCTTGGCAATCATGGTATGTGCACTCAGGCAATACATGCAGTTATTTACTTCGCTTACTACCAGGTTCACAGCCTCTGTTTCTTTCACGCTTAAAGAATTTGGGCTTGTTTCAAGCTTGAAGTATGCATCAAGCGCATTTTCAGAATAAGCAAGTGTTGAATACAAATTGGGCACCGCGCCAAATACACGTTTCATCTCATCAAATACCTGTTGGTTTTTTGCCGAAACATTTTCTTTTTTCAGAACTTCAAATATGTTACTCATCTTCTGCTTGTTTTAATGATCTAAATCTTTCAAATAATTTATAGCACAAAAGTAGATGAGGCAATAACCGTTGCAGGTATCTCAATTTCCCGTTCTGTTGTCGGAACTTCCCGATGCTGCATATTTAATTAAATATCATCCGGAAAGAATTATTGATATAATGATTCGTAAATAAATATTATTAATTAACTGGCAAGATTATCAGCTAATATTTAGTTGTATTAATGAAAAAATCAGGCTGAAGATGCTTCATTGCGAGATTCGGCATGATGCTGAAAAACTAAATGAAGAATTGAAAAGATTTAAGCCTATACCTAAAATTTCAAATGTTACCAATCAACAGGTAATGGATAATTATTTCCAGGTGAAACTGGATAGTTAAAATTTAATTGAACAGGAAATTTACCGGCTGGAGATGTACCGAAAAGATTGAAAATTATATTCAATAATTATGAAGCAATCTTAATTCGCTTACATTAAGTTCTTTACATCTATTGGCAAGATTACCGTTTTAATTAACCAATTATTTACTGGTAAATTAAAAAAGACCGCTAAAGCGGCCTTTTTTAATTTTTTGATAATTAAGTGCCCGGAACAGGAATCGAACCTGCACATCCGTGAAGATACCAGATTTTGAGTCTGACGCGTCTACCAATTCCGCCATCCGGGCTTTGAAAAGGAGTGCAATGTTACATCCTGAAATCAAATCAGCCAAACACTACTGGCAACATTTCTTTTTGGGAAAGAAAAAATTTCTGAACCAGCGGGCTATCTGCTTTAATGTTTTCATTGTGTTGCAAAGGTACAATATGGTTAACTCACCGCTTATGCAATCGGGGTTCATCTATCGTTAAAAATAATATATTGCAAAAACTTCATTACGTGTATTTTTCACACATCTTTGTTGTCTATAAACGATTGCCATGGCATTAACTGCTTCCTCTGCTCCCGCTTTTGTATCAAAGCCAAGATTAAGTTTTGCGCAGGTATTCAATATGAGTTTTGGGTTTTTTGGAATACAGTTCGGGTGGGATCTTCAGCGTGCCAATATGGGCCCTATTTACGAGTACCTGAAAGCATCACCGGAGCAGATACCGTTGTTATTCCTGGCCGCACCACTTACAGGCTTAATCGTACAGCCTATTATCGGTTATATGAGCGACAGGACCTGGCACCCGCGCTGGGGCCGCAGAAGGCCTTATTTTTTTGTTGGGGCAATGTTAAGTACCATCTGTTTATTTCTTATGCCCAACAGCGGCTCCTTATGGATGGCCGCCGGTTTATTATGGATTTTAGATACATCCGGCAATATTGCCATGGAACCTTTCAGGGCGTTTGTGGCAGATAAATTACCTGAAAGCCAGCGTACAGAGGGTTTTGCCATGCAGAGCTTTTTAATTGGCCTGGGCGGAAGCATTGCATCGGCCTTACCCTGGCTTATGTCGCATGTGTTTAATGTGCCGAGTGTTTCAACAAAAGGAGGAATTCCGCCCACGGTTGAATTTGCTTTTTATGCAGGCGCGGCTATATTTTTCATAGCCGTTTTGTACACTATTCTTACATCAAAAGAATATCCGCCCGTAGCTATTCCTGCACAAAAAAAAATTGAAGAAAACAAAAAGGGTATCAGTCATGGCGTTACTGAAATTACACATGCCATTAAAAACATGCCCTCAAAAATGAAGCGGCTCGCACTGGTGCAGTTCTTTACATGGCCGGGATTATTTTTAATGTGGTTTTATTATAACACGGCTGTTGCAAGAAATATTTTTCATGCAGCAGATACTGCTGATCCGCTTTATGCAAAGGGTATAGAATATGGCGGCTTAACCTTATCTTATTACAGCATTATATCTTTTTTATTCGCCTTGCTCATACCGGTTATTGCCAAAAGACTTGGCCGGAAAACCACGCACACATTGTGTTTGCTGTGTGGCGCCATCGGTTTAATTTCCGTGCGGTTTGTAACGCAGCCTTATGAATTATATTTTTGTATGACAGGCGTTGGCATTGCCTGGAGCAGTATTCTTTCCATGCCTTACGCTATGCTGGCCGGGGCTTTACCAGAAGATAAAATTGGTGTTTATATGGGCATCTTTAATTTCTTTATTGTATTGCCCGAAATAATTGCTTCCCTCTTTTTTGGATGGATAATGGAACATTTATTAAACAACGACAGGATGCTTGCCGTACAAATTGGCGGAGCGCTTATGGTGCTTGCAGCCATTCTTTGTTATAGTTTAATATATGAAAATAAAAATGATCCGGCTGGTGATGCCGCCATGTATGAAACAGCAGATGACCGGCCCGTATAACAGATATTCATTAGTTATATTTTTTAATTCTTGTTATGTATAAATTATTTGCATCATTCCTTATTTGCATTATTTGCTGCTCATCATTATCAGCACAAACAATTGATGTTTATCCCACACACTGGTGGACAGGCATGAAGAATCCTGAATTGCAGTTAATGGTTCATTCACCCAATATTGCAGCCAGAATTCCCATGATTAAAATGACGGAAGCCGGTATACAGCTTGCAGATGGTATCACGCTAAAAAAGATGGAAAGGGTTGAAAATCCAAACTATATTTTTTTTAATCTTGTGATTGATAAAGATGCAAAGCCTGGCAAGCGCACTTTTAGTTTTGGAGAAGGAAAGCAAAAGGTGAGTATTAATTATGAATTGAAAGAAAGGCGGCAGGGCAATGGCACTGCTTTTGCACAGGGTGTTACTTCTTCCGATTTTATTTATCTTTTAATGCCCGACCGTTTCAGCAATGGCGATACAACAAACGATCGCATTGCAGGCATGAAAGATCAATCGCTCAACCGCGATTCTATTTTTCTGCGGCACGGCGGCGATTTACAGGGTGTTATCAATCATCTTGATTATTTAAAAGACCTGGGCGTTACGACTTTATGGATGACGCCGGTTATTGAGAATGATATGCCCAACCGCACTGAACATGGTTATGCTTTCACCAATCATTACAAAATTGAACCACGCATTGGCGGCGAAAAAGCTTATTTGCAATTAAGTGACGAACTGCATAAACGCGGTATGAAACTGATACAGGATGCGGTGTACAATCATGTTGGCCTGTATAATTTTTTTGTGCAGGATATGCCTTCAAAAGACTGGCTGCATCAATGGCCGCAATTCACACAGACCAGTTACAGGGAGCAGCCTTTGTTTGATCCGCATGCAGCGGAAACTGACAGGAAAAAATCAAGCGATGGATGGTTCACGCAGCAAATGCCCGACCTGAATCAATCCAATCCTTTTGTAGCCAATTTTCTAATCCAGCATGCCATTTATTCGGTTGAAGAGTTTGGAGTGGATGGCTGGCGCATTGATACTTATATTTATAACGACCTTGAGTTTATGAACCGCTGTAATAAAGCGCTCACGGATGAATACCCGCATATAACCATGTTTGGTGAAGCCTGGGTGCATGGCACCGCAAATGAAGCTTACTTTGCAGAGAATAATATCAATACACCTTTTAAAAGCAACCTGCAGGGCATTACAGATTTTCAATGTTTGTTTTATGGCATTCAGCCGGCAATGAATGAAGCTTTCGGATGGACGGATGGCGTAAATAAACTTTACACCACTTTAAGCAATGATTTCTTATACAAAGACCCAACACGCAATGTTATTTTTTTAGATAATCATGACCTCAGCCGCTGGTATTCTGTGGTGAATGAAAGTTTGCAAAAAGATAAGATGGGCTTTATATGGCTGCTCACCTGCCGCGGCATTCCGCAAATGTATTATGGCGATGAAGTATTAATGAAAGGTGTTACCAATCCTGACGGCTGGGTACGGCTTGATTTTCCGGGTGGATGGAATGGCGATAGTGCAAATGCTTTTACAGGAAAGAACTTAAATGCAGATCAGTTAGCTATTCAATTATTAATAAAAACGTTGGCCAACTTCAGAAAGAATTCATCAGCATTAAAGACGGGCAAGCTCCTGCAATATTTACCTGTTGACGGGCTATATGTTTACTTCAGGTATGATGAAAATCAAACCATCATGGTTGCATTAAATACAAGCGATAAACAGCAAGCAGTTGATTTTTCAAAGTATGCTGAACGTACTTCAGGCTTTACAAATGCCGTAAATGTGCTGGATAATACTTCACATGCAATCTCCTCTCCCATTACCATTGATTCATTGCAGGCATTGGTGTTTGAACTAAAGAAATAATCTTTTACGAAATTGAAAAATTATAAAAAAAATGACGGCTTATAAAAGGCCGTCATTTTTTTTGACGAATGATTTGATTATTATTATAAGTCAAAAGCTTCTTTTATCTTATCAACATAATCAAGCTTTTCCCAGGTAAATAATTCAACGCTTCTGTTAACCTTTTTGCCTTCAGGAGAGGTAAATGTTTTTTCAACTACTTCATTTTTACGGCCCATATGGCCATAAGCTGCTGTTTCGCTGTAAATAGGATTGCGCAGCTTTAAGCGCTGTTCAATAAAATATGGGCGAAGGTCAAAAATACTTTCAACCTTTTTGCTTATTTCACCATCGGTTAAACCAACTTTTGATGTGCCAAATGTTTTTACATTAATGCTTGTGGGTTTTGCAACGCCTATAGCATAAGACACCTGTACAAGCGCTTCATCGCACACACCTGCAGCCACAAGGTTTTTTGCAATATGACGTGTAGCATAAGCAGCAGAACGGTCAACCTTGCTTGGGTCTTTGCCGCTGAAGGCACCACCGCCATGGGCGCCTTTACCTCCATAAGTGTCAACAATAATTTTTCTGCCTGTTAAACCGGTATCGCCATGCGGGCCGCCGATTACGAACTTACCTGTTGGGTTAACATGATAAGTAATACTATCTGTAAATAAAGGTTTGAATTCAGGGTTCTTCTTTAATATTCTTGGAATAAGGATATCGAGCATGTCCTGCTTAATTTTCTTAAGCATGTTTTCTTCCGTATCAAAATCATCATGCTGTGTTGATATGACAATGGCATCAATTCTCACAGGTTTATTATCATCAGAATATTCCAATGTAACCTGGCTTTTAGCATCAGGCCTTAAGTAAGTTATATCTTTATTTTCACGGCGCAGTTCGGCCAGTTCTATTAAAAGTTTATGCGCAATATTTAATGCCAGCGGCATATAATCTTCCGTTTCATTAATCGCGTAGCCAAACATCATACCCTGGTCGCCGGCGCCCTGGTCTTCTTTGCTGGCCCTGTCAACACCCTGGTTAATATCGGGCGACTGTTCGTGTATGGCGGAAAGCACACCACAGGAATGCGCTTCAAACATATACTCGCTTTTGGTATAACCGATTTTGCGAATAACGTTGCGTGCAATATCCTGCACATCAAGATATGCTTTTGATTTCACTTCGCCGGCGAGGATAACCTGGCCTGTTGTTACCAGCGTTTCGCAGGCAACTTTACTGTTTTCATCAAAGGCAAGAAAATTATCAATTAAAGCGTCAGATATCTGGTCTGCAATTTTATCAGGATGTCCTTCAGATACACTTTCGGACGTAAATAAATAAGGCATATATTTTTTTTAGGAGTTGCAAATATAGTGTTATGCAGGAAAAATTATTCGGGCAATGAATACACTATATGTAACCGCATTTTGTACTGGCTGTTGTTATTGTTGCCACCGCCCAGCCTGATCCGGCCTGTGGCAGGATAATTAAGCGAAGGCGACGAAATAGGTAGCGCGTATTGAAAAGTGTTATCGTAATAAATATATTGATTGTATGGGGCAGTTAATACCAGGTTATACAGAGTATCACTTCTGGTTATTATATTCTGTACATACCTTGAAATATCAAAACTGTAACTATATACACCGTTCTTTAATCTTGGAGAAACGCCAAACTGTGTAAGATTATTTATGCTTCCGTTATATACGCTGACATCATAAGGTATAATAAACTGGTGCGCCGAATCTTTATTATATGCAGCGAGGAAAAGGTTAGGTGGTGAAAGCAATGTATCGTTAGATGCATAAGGCACCTGGTTCATCAATATTTCTGCGCGGTGCACAATTACATTAGGCATTCCCTTTACATTGGAAATATTAATAAAAGCGCGTGTGCCCGGGCTGGTTTGCATAAATATCAAATCCTGGTTACTGTCTGGCCTGTTTACATAAGAAGGAATTTCAGTGCCGGTGTAATCTCTTAAAATCGTATTGGAGCTGGCCGACGTTAAAGCCTTTGGCATAAACCTTTTAACCAATGTATCGCCGCCCCCGAGTTTATGATAATACAAAGCAAGCCGCGTCGTGGTGTCTGTAAGGTTCATGCGCATTAATGCCTGACCTGTGGCATCGGGCTCAACTATAATACCTCTTAAATAAGTATAAAATGCAGAATCGCCGGTGTAGTAAGTAGCGCTGTCTAACCGGAGAATATTTTCACCAAACGATTTATTTAACCTTATGCGAAGCTGATTAGTTGTTATCTCTGTTGCCGCCACACCTTTTATCGTATCAACATCATCAAGCCTTCGGATATCTACATATTTGGCAGTGTTAAATTCTGTAAGCTCCTGCCCTTTTATAAATTTTTTTGTATTAGCATAGGAAGATTTGCTGTTAAACAAATTTTCGGGATCCATGCTGTAAACATGAAGGTTTAAGGGTTGCAATGAATCGCCCCAAACGCCTTTATATTTTAAGGATAATACTACGGAATCTACTACAATGCTGTCTTTATTAATGCCGCGTGCAAAAGGAGAAGTTTCCGGCGCTACCTGGAAGTTGATTGAAGCAGTGGTTTTTCCAAAAACCGGGTCGTTTACATAACCCAGCACATGATCGTCTGAAATGCCTACCGATATGGTATCAAAGCCAAGATTTTTTGTGGATACTTCAATAACCGTATCCTTTGTTATAACGCCATCAACCGGCGGAATTAACCCTGAACCAATGTCTGTGGTAATTATTTTGGTACAAGAAAAAAGAACAACCAGAAAAAGTAAAGCACCCTGGAAAAACCTGGGCCGTAAATGAGGGTAATTCATGAAATTTTACTTCGACGCAAGCTCGTTATACAATTCTAAATACTCTGTTAAATCAGATTCCTTGCTATAAGGCAGGATTTTTTTACCACGTGATTTGGCAAATTCTTCAACAAGCTTTTTATCTATTTTTTCAGCGCCGAAAGTAATGGCATCTGCATAATGCGCACCGCCCCTGAACATGGCAGTGTTGTTATTATCTTTATACGGTTCCAGCTCTTTTTCTTTAATGTTAGCATGAATAACAGCTCTTTCAAGAAAATGTTTTCCAAGCTTTTCTTTAAATGTATTTTGACCAATAGTAAAGACTGTTTTGCTATGCAGAAAAACGGGTTCACGCTTATAAACAGTTTTCAGGTACATGGGAATAAGGCCTGTCATCCAGCCGCTGCAATGAATAATATCAGGAGGCCAGCCAAATTTTTTCACAGTTTCCAAAGCGCCCTTGCAAAAGAATATGGTACGAAGATCATTGTCATCAAACCAATGATCGTTTTCATCGTGAAAAATATGCTTGCGTTTAAAGAAGTCCTCATTATCCAAAAAATAAACCTGCAATCTTGCATTAGGCAAAGAGGCAACTTTTATTTGTAAAGGATGGTCGTCATTATCAATAGAAACATTTATACCGGATAATCTTACCACTTCATGCAAGCGGTGCCTTCTTTCATTAATCACACCAAAACGCGGCATAATACAACGCACTTCATAGCCATTATCATTACATTTTATTGCCAGCTTGTTTACAATCTCGGCAAATTCTGTAAGCTCCAGGTAGGGTGACATTTCTGTAGCTATGAATAAAATTCTTTTCTTTGTTGACATTAAAAACCTGTTTTTTACCTAATGCTAAAAAAAATAAAGAGTGCAAAGGTAAAGAAATGCTTTGAAAATTAAGAGTTACAGGCATTTGGGCGCTGTTAAATCCCTTCAATGATATTATTTAAAACCATCCGGCCGCTGCAGACCAAACTGGAAAAACTGCGTAATAACAAATTGAAAATTGGCTTCGTACCCACAATGGGCGCTTTGCATGCTGGCCATCTTGCCCTCATGAAAGAAGCCAAAAAACAATGCGATATAGTGGTATGCAGCATTTTTGTGAACCCCACTCAATTTAATGATAAAAGCGATTTTGATAAATACCCGGTTACAATTGAGCAGGATATTTTTTTACTGGAAACCAATAAAACCGATATTCTTTTTTTACCTTCTCTTAACGAAATTTACCCGCAGGGCACACAGCATTTACAGCATTTTGAATTGGGATATCTTGAGAATATACTGGAAGGCAAATACAGGCCGGGCCATTTCCAGGGTGTATGCAATGTGGTGCACAGGTTATTAAATATTGTACATCCAGACATTCTTTTTCTCGGCAGAAAAGATTACCAGCAATACCTTGTTGTAAAAAAGATGATGCAGGACTTTTATCCTTCCATCAACATAAAAGCGGTGGATACAGCAAGGGAAACAAGCGGCCTTGCCATGAGCAGCCGCAACATGCGTTTAAGCACAAATGCACATTCCAAAGCAACAGTCATCTATCAATCTTTACAATTTATACAACAACATATTACTGAAAGAGATGTTGATTGGTTGAAGGAACGCGCAAAAGAAAAAATATTGCAAGGCGGGTTTGATAAAATTGATTACGTGGAAATATGCGACGCTGAAACTTTATTACCGGTAACAGTTGCCGGACCCGGAAAAAAATTCATTGCGCTGGCTGCTGCATTTATTGAAGATGTAAGGTTGATTGACAATATTCTTTTGTAAATTACTGTATCGAAATTTTGAACAATGGCTAACCTGAAAACAAAACAAACAGAAGACAGCGTTACTGCTTTTTTAAATAAAGTGGAAGATGCACAAAAACGCAAAGACTGTTTTGCCATTAGCGATATGATGCAAAAAGCCACCGGGCTTACACCGGCCATGTGGGGTACCAGCATTGTAGGCTTTGGCAGCTATCATTACAAATATGAAAGCGGCCACGAAGGAGATATATGTTTGATAGGCTTCTCTCCGCGCAAGCAAAACATTGTCTTATATATTCCTGGTGGCATTCATAAATATGATGATTTACTGGAAAAGCTTGGCAAGCATAAAACCGGCAAGGGCTGCTTATACATAAACAAGCTGAGTGGTGTTAGTGAGGTTGTGCTGAAGAAGATTTTTAAAACTGCTTATGATAACAGTAAGAAAAAATAGTAATAACAAACGTACTTATGCAGTAAACTTATCAGATTAGTTTATGCCGCTAACTATTAATTAAAATATCTCAGTTGATTAGGAAAGACACCAACTGAAAAAATTTATTTTAGATACATGCATTTTAATCCATTACTTCAAAAAATTGCGGATAATACTAAAACAAATAAAGGGTGGAAAAGATTTGATAGAGTTGCAACTTTTATTCTTGGAGTTACATCATTAATATTATCAATAATAGTTTTTTTTCAACACGATGAAATTGACGCTTTAAATAGAATGGTTATACAAGAAAACCGAGTAGTTACAAGATTAAATCGTAACCAAGAAACTTTAATGATGCAATTAGATGAATTAAGAAAATCAAATATTACACAATTAGGGAATTTAGAAATTGCAAAACTTGCACTTACACAAATAACTGCTCAAAATTATACAGAAAAAAACAAGGAATTATTTAGCCTTTATTTTAGTGTTGCATACTTACGTAGTCCGCCGAATCTTGGCTATACAAGCCTGCTATATGTACCCACTCTCGATCAAAAAATAGAAATATTACATGGTATTGATTCTGTATTGGAAAAAGAAAGAAATAATTTTTTTTTAGTTGAAAATGATTCCTTGCTTTCTCAATGGAAAAATGCAATAAATTTAACAGAGGCTGCCATTGGACATTTAAACTCAATTAAATGGATGCGTGTATCAAACCATTCTACGGACCAAGAAAATGCAACAGCCCGATTTATGGACGCACAAGCATATTTACAGGATTATAACCAATCAATGTTATGGTTCACTTTATTTGCAGAACGTATAGTAAACGACGAATTAATTGAATTGAAATTGAATTATAAAAAATTAAACAAGGCTTTGCCAAAGTAATTAATTTTCCGTCTATATTAAGCGTGTAAGGCTCGGAAATTAATTTGATAAGATGATTTGACATTCACTGTACTTATATTGTATAGAAAACAACTGCCTAAGGAAGTGACACAACCGGTGTCAATTGAATACCAAAGCTTAAACATAAAAATTCCTCTTCTTATCTTCGCAGCTATGACACAGGAAAAATTACAGGAATTGCGGTCCCGCTTAACCGGGATAAGGAGGTTTCTTTGACGTTGATAACCGCACGCAAAAAATAGAGAACGACCGCCAGCTCTCCCTTTCGCCAGGCTTCTGGAATGATAATGACCGGGCCACCGGCATTATGAAAGAAATCAAAACAAACGAATATTGGCTCAAGCTATACAAACACGTAGAAACTGCTGTGGAAGATTTTGCCGTATTATTTGATTTTTGGAAAGAAGGCGATGCCACCGAAGAAGAGGCTAAACAAGCCTATGATAATGCCTTAACCGCATTGGATGATGCGGAGTTTAAAAGCACGCTCAATCAGCCGGAAGATGAATTGCCTGCCATACTACAGATAAACCCGGGCGCCGGTGGCACTGAAAGCCAGGATTGGGCAGAAATGCTCTTGCGTATGTACCGAATGTATGGTGATAAGCAAGGCTGGAAAGTTACAGAACTCGATTACCAGGAAGGTGATGGTGCAGGCATTAAAACAGCCACATTGCAGTTCGACGGTCCCTTTGCCTATGGATTTTTAAAGGCGGAAAGCGGCGTGCACCGTTTGGTTAGAATTTCCCCGTTTGACAGCAATGCAAGGCGACACACTTCTTTTGCAAGCGTTTTTGTTTATCCGTTAATTGATGATACGATTGAAATAAATGTAAACCCTGCCGACCTGGAATGGGAGTTTTACCGCAGCGGCGGCAAAGGCGGTCAGAACGTAAATAAAGTGGAGACTGCAGTTCGCTTAAAACACATGCCTTCCGGTATTATTGTTGAATGCCAGCAGAGCAGAACACAGGGCGAAAACCGTGAACTGGCTTTAAAAATGCTTAAGAGCCGTTTGTATGAAGAAGAATTGCGCAAACGCGAAGAAGCAAAAAATGCAGCCAATGCGGGCAAGAAAAAAATTGAATGGGGGAGCCAGATAAGAAGCTATGTTTTCCACCCTTATAAAATGATAAAAGACCATCGCACAGATTATGAGGTGGGCAATGTGCAGCCTGTAATGGATGGTGAACTGGATGGTTTTATCAAAGCTTATTTAATGATGGAAAAGGAAGTGGAACAACAGTAAAACACAGCAAATATATTAGTCACCGATGCTGAGATAAAATTTACCATTAAACACAATGGTTATTAGTGCATCGCGGCTAATGCTTCAACAGATTACCGGCTCGTTTTAAAATTTAATTCAGTAATCTTAAAATTTCCATATCCCTTAATTATGGCATGATAATTTAAAGATTATTAGGTATTGTATAACTTTAAACTTAATGATTATGCCGGATAACAAAATTGATCAACAGGGATATGCTGCCGTTAATGCCGATGAAGAAAGAGACCTGGCCGCAAAGGGTGGCCCCACAAGCGGTTTAGGGATACCGGATGATAAGCATGGTATAGAACATCCTTACGACGAAGATATCCAAACACGGCTTGCAGCAGCAAGCACAAAGAATAAAAAGGAAGAACCCCGTAAAAACGGGAATAAGCCTTAAAGATTATGGGAAATTCATAAACATCTCAGCTTTTGAGTAAACAGTTTATGTTTACCCGCTCCGGTTAGCAATGCTAACCGGTTTTTTTATGCAGTAACGTGTTGTGCTATTGGGCTGTGTGTGGGAGGCTGAACCGTCATTTCGACGACAGGAGAAATCTCTAATTTATTTTGAATTATAATTATGCAGAAATGTCTCCTTACCTCGACATGACGTGCTGAGAACATTATTTAACAGATGCTCCCTAAAATTTTAATAGCACAACACGTTATGTAGCAAACAAACTATAAACTTTATTTATAAGTTATGTGATATACCACATACTCGCCCGGCTGAAATGTAAACGTTTCTTTTCTTTTTATTTCAACAGGCATTCCTGAAAAAAGGTTGATATAATTTCCCGGTAATGCAGGATGGTCTATAAAGAATGTTGTTGCTTCTTTTCCAAGGTTCATCAACACAAGTATCCGGTCTTTGCGTCGCCTGCATAAATAGCCCAATACATTAGGCGCATTGGTATTTAATAATAAAACAGAAGCACTTTCCTGCAAAGCTTTATTGCGTTTGCGGATGGTGAGCAGGGTTTTATAAAACCCGTGTAATTCCACAGGTCCATCCCAGTCAATAAAATCTTTCTCAAAAAATTCAAGGCGTTTATGATTGGGTTTTTCCTGCCCGGAATAAATTAACGGAATGCCGGGCCATGTGCAACTAAACACCGCCATTGCTTTTGCGCTTGGACCATATTTTTCATATTCCGTTCCCTGATAAGTATTCTCATCGTGGTTGGATGTAAACAGTAATTTTCTGGAACCAATAGGATAATGCGCATAATTAATGAGCAAGGGTTTTATTTCTTCAAACTTCATTTCGCCCTTAAAATATTTATCAAAAGCACGCATCACTTCCCAGCCATAAGTAAGATCAAATGATTCATGGTAATTCAATATCTCGCATTCAGCCAGCCAGAACAACGGTTTTACCGCATCGCATTCACCACGCGCCTCCACCCAGAAATCAACAGGAACGGTACGCGCCATATCGCAACGAAAGCCATCAATATCAAAATTCTCTATCCAGTGCTTCATGGCGGCTATCATGCCTTTGCGCAAAGCAGGAATTTCATAGTTTAGGTCAATCACATCCACCCAGCCGTATAATTCCGTAAAATTTCCGTGTTCATCTTTCCTGTACCAGTCCGCATGTTCTTTTGTCCATTGATGATCGTAACCTGTGTGGTTAGCTACCCAGTCAATAATTACTTTCATTCCAAAAAAATGGGCTGTGGAAATCAATTCCCTGAAATCATCTTCCGTGCCATAAGCGGGATCAATATTGGTGTAAGAACTTGCTGCATAATAACTGCCAAAAGTGCCCTGTCTTTTCTCCACACTGATGGGCGTAACCGGCATAAGCCATAAAATATCAATGCCCATATTATGCAGGCGCGGAATATGCTTAATAAAGGCATTGAAAGTACCTTCGTGTGTGTATTGACGTATGTTAACTTCGTAAATATTCGTGCCGTTTCCCCAATCAATAATCGGAAAAGCTATTGCCATTTAAATTTTATTGCTAAAGAAATCAAGTATTATACCAATGACTTATATGATAGTTTGATTTTTGCTATCAACTGTAATAATTATGGTATTTACTGCACTACTTTCTCCACTCTTATCCCGGCATTCAACACATTTTCCAGCGGGTCTTCGCGCATTACCTGGCGAATGGCAAAAGTGTATGTGCCTGAATCGAGCCTGGAAGGTTTACTAAACAGCAATACACGCTGTTCTATGATATCATCCATAGCAGCACCAATCCAGCCCTTGCCATTCGCAAGGGGCAAATTAAAGCGGGTGGTTTTGGGTTTTTTACCGGGAAACGTAGCGGTAAAATCAATGTATATATTATTGAAATGATAGGCCTCCGTGTGGCGCAAAACAAAATAAATATTGTAGTAAGCCAGGGTATCTTTTGCCTGGAATGTAAACGACAGCGATGTATCGCTGCTCCATTTGTGCAGGGGAATAGGCGCTGTTTTTTCAAATACATCAATTGTATTGCAGGCGCTGAATAAAAAAGCAGGAACAATAAAAATTAAAAGCCTCAAATGCTTCATACACTTACAATACATTTAAAATTTGCTCTTTCGCTTTTTCCAGTTCATCTTTCATTAATACCACACATTTCTGCACATCTGCATCATAAGCTTTGGAGCCGGTTGTATTTATTTCCCTTCCTATTTCCTGTAAAATGAATGATAATTTTTTCCCCTTTATAATTGCATTATCATTCAGCACTTCTTTAAAATAAGTGCAGTGGTTTTTCAGGCGCACCTGTTCTTCGCTTATATCAATCTTTTCGATATAATAAATCAGCTCCTGCTCCAGGCGGTTAGGATCATAATTTTCTTTACCAATATGTTCTTCCAAAACTTTTTGCAAACCTTCTTTTATTTTAATGCGGCGCTGCGGTTCAAGTTCTGCAACGGCAGCCTGCTGCAATTCAATATTGGTGATTCTCGCCAGCAGGTCATCTTCCATACTTTTACCTTCTTCTTTGCGGTGGTTGTTTAAATCTTTAATCACCTCTTTTAAAATGTTTTCAAATAAATGCCATTCAGCTTCAGCAATTACTTCATTGGAAGTGCTTACAACATCCGGCATGCGCAGCAACGTGCTTAAAACATTTTCCTGCGATAAACCCAATTCTTCAGACAATTCTGATACGGGCTCGTAATAAGCTCTTATCAGGGCTTTGTTTAGCTTAACAGATTTTTCAGAACCATTCTGCGAAACCGTAATGATGCATTCAATGCTGCCGCGCATCAACCCTTCGTTTAAGATATTGCGTATTTCAATTTCATAAGGTTTGAGCAAAGCAGGCATAGTAAGGCGAATATCATATTGCTTGCCATTTAGCGAACGCAATTCAATTAAGTATGATTTGCCGCCAATTGTTTTTTCTGCGCGGCCATAGCCGGTCATTGAGTAAAGCATAAATGCAAAGAAAAGTAATTATCTGCAAGCTTAAGGTTCAATAGTGCATGTGTTTAAAATTTGTTTTGGATAATGCCGATTAAACTTTAGCAATTTGATTTGAATGTTTTCCATTTATTTTTGAAATAAAACGCAATTGAATTTCCCCGCTGTAGCCATAGTAATATTAAATTATAACGGCCGTAATTTCCTTGAACAATTCCTGCCTTCGGTGTTTGCCTCCACTTATCCGAATAAAAGAATTATTATAGCCGATAATGCTTCCACCGATGACAGCATTGATTATCTGAAAAATAATTTTCCATCGGCAGAACTTATTATGCTTGATAAAAATTATGGCTTTGCAGGCGGTTATAACGAAGCGCTTAAAAAAGTTGCATCAGATTATTATGTTCTTTTGAATTCAGATGTTGAAGTAACACCTGGATGGATTGAAGACATGATTGATTTGATGGCAAGCAATAAAAATATCGCAGCCTGCCAGCCTAAGGTACGCTCCTATCACAACAAAAAATATTTTGAATATGCAGGCGCTTGTGGCGGATGGATAGATACGCTTGGCTATGCATTTGCACGCGGAAGAATTTTTGATGTTTGTGAAGAAGATACCGGCCAGTATAACACGAATGAAAAAGTATTTTGGGCCACCGGCGCGGCATTATGTATCAGAGCAACATGTTTTCATGAAATGGATGGCTTTGACGCTTACTTCTTTGCGCACATGGAAGAAATCGATCTCTGCTGGCGTTTGCAGCGCACAGGCTATGCTATATATTGTTGCGCTTCTTCAACAGTATATCATGTAGGGGGTGGAACTTTGGCAAGAACAAACAGCCGCAAAACCTATCTTAATTTCAGGAATAATCTTATTATGTTATTTAAAAACCTGCCGTTTTCGGAGGCAGTCTGGAAAATGCCATTGCGCATTTTGCTTGACTGGGTGTTTGCGTTTAAATCACTTTTACAAAAAGATGCCACCTCTTTTAAAGCCGTATTGCAGGCGCATGCAGGTGTCATAAAATGGATGGTGGCCGGCAGCGTATATCAAAAGCTTCCTTCAAAAAAAATAAAAGAAATATCCGGCGTTTATAATGCATCACTTATTTGGGCCTATTTCATAAAAAAGAAAAAACATTTTTCAGAAATTATGAAGGAGGATAGATAATATTAACCGGAGGCCTTATTTTTGCAGCGTTAAAACTAAAGCATGTCACACGATACAGATATTTCAGAATACAAAGACAAAGAGTTTGGTTATAACTGGGTAAACTCTTCACGCTTCTTATTTTACCTGCAGGTGCTTTGTTTAATAGCCCTCTTTACAGGCATGAGTTATTATCTTTATACTTACCGCTACAAGGGTAAGCCGGATGTGGAAATACCTGCCAATACTTTATATACGCCGCAGTATAAATAAAATGCAAAAATATTTTGCAGTATCGTGCAGATTGCTATTTTTGCCATCCCAAAAAAGTTCTTAATCATAATGCGGAAGTAGCTCATTTGGTAGAGCACGACCTTGCCAAGGTCGGGGTGGCCAGTTCGAGCCTGGTCTTCCGCTCTAAAAAAGTTATTAGTTAGCAATAACTGGTAACTTTTTTTTTCGCCCTGGTGGTGGAACTGGTAGACACGCAGGACTTAAAATCCTGTGTATATTTGGCTTAAAAAATTTTGCCCGGGTGGTGGAATTGGTAGACACGTTGGACTTAAAATCCAATGGACAGCAATGTTCGTGCGGGTTCAACTCCCGCCTCGGGTACAAAAAGTCGTCTGAACAAGACGGCTTTTTTTTATGCCATTTTCAAGATTTTCAAACAATTTTCAAACAATGCCTGTTTCCAGACCAATTATTTTCAATCAGTTTGACGATTTGAGATGTGAGGTCAAAGAACTTTCTATTGCAAAAATAGCGAAAATAATACCCATCTCAAGGCTAAAAAGGCATAAAAAAACCAGCATTTATAGCTGGCTTTTTTGCTGAATTTTCCCTGTTCTCCCTCCAGTGTCACTTTTTAAATAATCTAATATTTCCGATTTCATAAAATAAACCCTCCCCCTTTGCTTGTGACGGGGCAATCCACGCTTAACCCAATCTGTAAGAGTTACCAAAGATATTCCAAGCATTTTTGCGGTATCAGCCCGACTGATCAGCGGATTCATATCCTCAGTTTCCATTGGATTAGGCTTTAGCTCATTGAACAGCTCTCTGACCGATGCCCTAATTTCTTCCTTTATCCACCTGCGAAAATCTTCCTCTTTGGGTATGAAAATCATCGTTTCCATTTTCCAATTGTTTTAATCCTCATAATTTTCCTTCAGATAACTTGTATCCCGGAAATAAATCTTGCTTCCCTTTTTCCTGTTGAACGATGGCTCATACCTTATATAGCCATATTCGCTTAATTGTCTCACGCATTTGTGGTAAGTGATTGCTGATGATAATTTCGCGAGGTTCATAATTTCATAGCTGAAAACCTGAATAGGATTAGTCCATCCATTTTCTATGCGGTATTGTAACAATGCCGCATAAACACCAATATGAGTAATGCTGATACGGGCATCAGCCTTGATACCCCAAAAAAAATCCGACAAGTAATTTAGCCCTTCCATTACCCATGTTCATTTATCAGCTTAGGCGCATACCGTTCTTTTTAACCTGGTTTTGTTGTTGCTCGTTTATCTTGTGGGAAACCTTTACAGCTTCCATTGTCTTGTTTCCTAAAGCCGTATTCAGTGTAATCTTCCTGGAATGTTCATCGTAAATGTTTACCGATTTAAACTGAGGGTTTGCTTCGATATAAAACCGCTGTTCGTTGCCATCCTTTATAAAACTTACTGATACACGGTTCCCATTTTTTAAAGCCTCTTGTAGCTTATCCGCTTCCCCCTTGTTGAGTAATTCCTTTAAAGGAAGCTGCTGTAAAACCTTTTCGAGATTGTAGTCGTAACTGGAATGAAACTGTTTGATACGGAAATTGCCATGCGGGTCTTTATCATTAAAGTCAAGTTGTAGCCATGTGCCTTCCCGTTGAATACAACGACCGGACAAGAGATTATAGGCTTCAGTAGTATTTACATTGTAGCCATTGTGCATACTGAAGTATTGCTGCCTTTTTTCATCCGGTTTGGTTTCATTGTACAGAGCCGTTTTATACCCTTCAAAATGATATTGCCCTGATTGGTCTTTTATAAATGATAGCTGGTGATCTATCCTTTCCTTGTCATTGAGGTAATAAGAAACAGGGATAGAAAACTGCTGCTGCCCCTGCCTAATCTGCTCATCAATTTTTGCAGAAAGATCAGGAAAGCCAGCACGCTGCACCTGGTGGCGCAGCGCCTGGCTGTTTTCCTCGGTTTTTCTGTTATCCTGCCTTATTACGATTTGTTCCTTAACGGGCGCAACCAATAGGCGGCGTAACAGCCTTATCAGCAGATTTGGATAAAGCTGTTTCTCTATGCGGTTACGTTCCTGCCGTAACATCCTCAGTGCAAACCGTTCGTCCAGATCCTGCGTACCCTTATACTTTGCTGCAATACGGTCGTAGTAATCCAGCTTTTCTTTGAGCAATGCTCTGTTATTGGAAAGACTGAAAGAGAACAGTTTGCTAAAACGCTCCTCTTTTGAACGCCATTGGTTCAGCTCTGCTTCCACTCTGTTTACGCTGTTATTCATAACGCTCATTTTTAAAGAATATCAAACTAAGGCATACTGTATGTTACCAGGTCGTAAGCATACGAACTGCAATCGGCGGCATATTCAACACTTCCGCTTACGATAGCGCCGCCTATATCACTTGTTACGGCGGCTATCCACTTCACAATGTTTTTAAACTTAAAGGGTGCTGAAGAAACCGGCGGCTGGAGCGTATTTATCCAATAATAAATGGAATAACGTGCTACCGATGCCGCTTTAAGGGCAATAGCACGTCCGTCAGGAGTAAGGCGGTCATTTTGCATTATGCCATTCTCAAAGTCCACGATAGTGGATTTGATGACCGGATAAGGGCTATTGCTGTCCGAAAGTTGTTTTACCAACTGTACTAATGAATCCAGAACAGCCTTTACAGGTTCATCGTAAGGGCAGTCAGCAATAAGGTTTACTATATCCGTATTGCTCTTATCTACCGTTTGGCTTACTGTTTTAAAAAGCGAAGCAGGCAATTCCAGACCCCATACCTCTCTGTAAAACCGAAGCACACATGCCGTTGATGCTGCGACATCAGGAGTATCAGTCACCGGCTTGCAATCCTGAACATACGCAACAATCCGATTATGCCAGTAGCCAACGCTGTCGAAGGCATTTAACGGATTTTCGGGTGTCGGCAAAGCGGTTCCTGATTTTGCCAGTGCGATTTTATTGTTGTAGTCTTCAGGTGTTTCATTAACCCTGCTATTATCTTTTTTACATGCCGTAAAGCCCACTACAATGGCTATCAGCACCATTAATGAATATTTCATTTCGACTTGTTTTTGATGTTATAAATAGTTTTTCATTCTCCACAACCCAGCCTCACGACTATTTATAGTCAAGTCGGCTACTTAGGCTTCTTAGCTGATGCTTTGCCTCTTTTTTCTTTTGTTAGCTGCCTTCGGTATTTCAGGACCATCATCTTCAGCAGGTGTCTGCTTTTCTTTTTTACTGCCCTGTTTAACTGATTCATTTTCGCCCTCAGACTGCTGTTCTTTCTTTGCGTGACGGTTATCCACCCTTTGCATGGAGCTGTCATAAATGTTGATTGTTTTGAATTGCGGGTTAGCTTCGATATATTGTTTTTGATCTGCGCCGTTAAGTTGAAACGTAGCGGATTGCAGGTTCCCTTTTTTAAGGGAGTCCATCAGATTGGACTTATATTCTTCACTGCCTAATTCCTTGATAGGATGCTTAGACAAAACAGCTTCCAGGTCATACCCGTAATTCTCGTGATAATGCTTTAGCTTAAAGTTGCCGTTATCATCACTCTGTTTAAAATCCATCTGTACCCAGGCATTATATACCTGACCTTCTTTATTGGTAAGATCCTTGTTCACTGACCTTCCTTCCATCAGATTGTAGGCTTCTTTCAGGGTAATGTTGTTGCCTTTATTGATGTAGAAGGTTTGATCCATTGTTTCCGCGCTGTTTTCCTTCTGTAAGCTCACCTGGTAGGAGTTGAAGAAATACATATCACTTTGTTTCGACTGGCTGAAGTTTAATGTTGCAGTAACACTATCCTTTCCATACAGCGTTTGATGCTGCAACTTAAATTCGGGGTTTCCTTCCTGAATTTTCTGCTTCAGGTCATTTTCTAACCCTTCCCCAAAACCTGTGTACTTTACCTGATCACGCAGGTATTCAAAATTTTTCTGATTCATGACATTTGAATTTTGATTGTTATTTAATTGTTCTTTTTCTAATCGTTCATAGCGTACTGCTATCATAAGGGATACGTCAACGATACCGTCTCTTTCAATCAGCAGCTTATTATCTTCAACAGCTTCCTGCATTGTTTTATATGCAGACCTTATTGAGTGATAGTTGTAGAAGTCTATATCGGTTGACATTTCATAGCAGAACTCCCGTACATCGTATTCCTCAGAGAACGTGAATAATTCTTCCTTACTTACGGGAGCAGCATCACTGAGGGAGGCTACAAATTCTTCACCTTCCCACCGTTTTCTCTTTAAGTATTCAAGAATATCCTGAAACTCATCTTTCCTGATTTTCATACTTACATTTTTAGCGGGAACAAATGTTGATTATAATTGCCATCTTAATTCCTATTCAATCGGAACTGCCTTTACAATTTTCTTATTCTTTACGTGCAGTTCCAGATGCCTGCCGCCGTTCTTCTCCATAAGCTGCACAGCGAGGTACTTCTTATCAGGAATTGTAAACTTCGGTACGACAAATACAATCGTACTATCAGACTGCCCTGCGATCTTGCTGATGTTGTTTTGTTCAAGGACAGGCAATATTTCAATTTCCTGCGTAGCGGTTCTTTTTGATTTTTTCTGGTCGCGGATATAAAGACGTAGCTGGTCAATATCATAGTTGATATTGGTTTCATTGACGATATGGAAGCGGAGCAGCATGATGTCATCATGGATAAATATTCCGTTCAGTTTAAGATGAATGCCGAAAGTTTTATCCTTTATGCCTCTCGTCTTTTCTTTTGATTCGGAAGCCACAGAAGCGTAATGCTCCATTTGCTCCTGGTTAATATTTTCCGAAGGAATGGAGATGATATTCTGCTTTGCTGCACCTGTCAATGAAAGATTGAGGACAGAAGGTTGTTCCGCATAATCAACCAGAAAAGAAGTGAGCTTCCCGTCAGCGGTTATAATACTGATATTGGTCTGAGGGAAATTGTCTTTTGCAGCTTTAATCTGCAAAATGTTTTCCACTCCTTTTGCTTTTTGTGCCAACACATCCCGGCTTCCAATATCTACGCTGACGATAGAATAGGGAAAAATAATGTTGGTTGTTTTGGAGAAAGCAACCGCCACATGATACGATTCAATGGCTTTTGTTTGCCAGGCTGTGTTTATTTGTGCCTGGACTTTTAAAGTTGTAATAAGCAGGAAAATTCCCATTATCATTACTGCACTGATCTTTTTCATCTTCTGGAATTTTTAAGTGATTGAAATATTTAGTTGAATTGTTTTTGCTTTTCGTCTTTTAATAGAACCTGATAGCCTGCTTTGACAGTTACTTTAATCAATTTGACCTTTTTGCTGAATAAAGTCTTTGCAGCTTCAATTCCCGCACCGGCAGCTTGTGCCTGCCATGAAGGATCAAGCGAAGTCAGACCGATAGCCTGCATAGAACGGTCTGCAGATTGCTTTGCAACGTCCCTGGTTATTGCTCCGGGAATATAAATACCATCCAGTCCGTCCATATCATATACCGACAGCTCAACCGGAAACAATGAGTTGTTATACCGTACACTATTAATCTTAATGCCCAACCTTTCACCACGCAACGAGGCAATGCCGAACAGAAAATTATCTTTCGGAATACGGACACCGTTAATGAATACATCGTTGAGCAATCGCAATTTGACGGTGGAACCATCTACGATAGTCTGTGTTTCATGTATAACAGCCTGTACAGCGTTCTGTGAATCCGCTATGGCTGTCGTTCCGGTAAGTGAATAAAACCCATTTGAAGCGCTGCCTGCTACATGGTCGGTATCCAGTATGGTAATGCTGCTATCTTTCTTTTTTGATGAAACAGCAAATACCTGCCCCCGATGAGCTTCAGAAGCCTGTTTTAATCTTTCCTGCACACGGTCAGGATACTGGACGTCCAGAATTTTATCCAGCATCCCATTCAGTTGTTTCATTTCGGGATCTTCACCTGTAGGCTGATTCATCGTGTTCATCATTTGTTCCAGCCTGTCAACATCCGATGAGCTTACTGCCGTATTATTGCTGTTTCTGCGTGAATACATATCGTATTGATCATCTTCCGTTGATGTGGGAACTGGCTTGTTCATCTCTTTGTCCAGCTCTGCCAGCTTACGATAAATCTTATCAGTATTGGGATCATTATGCCCATGACTGCCGTAAAGAGAAGTGTTTAGTCCTCTTTTGTTAGTGGGTAGTTGAAAGGTATCTTCTCCGTCCGGCAGATATTCATCTGTATCTGTCAATCCAATATTCTTATAGTTGGGATCATTTTTTACCAGCTCACTGAACTTTACCGAATCCAGTTGTGCCTGATTGTAATAGCTCATTTTATCCATCGGCTTGTCATCCTTCAGGTTGGCATCCGGCAGATTAATGTTGAATCCTTTTTTTGCTGCCGCCTGAGCTTCCACCTTTTCGACCTTACCACCGCCGAGCGCCCAGAAGATCATCGTCATAAAGGGCAATGCCAGTAAGGGCAGTACCAATAAAAATCTGCGCTGCCGAATCATTTTTGGAGTTTTTACTTGCTTTTCCATTGCTATTTTTGTTTTAATTGTTGATAATAATTTTCGATAAACCGCACACTGTCCATTAAGCCGGGACGTTGGTTGGTAATGCTATCATAGAGAATTTTACCAGAAGGACTTCGTGCCAGACTATCCATGTACACCCTGAACCTTTTGATTCGAGTGTATTCAGCTTCTGATAAATCAGCAGCTTCAATATGCACTTCACCTGTTTCTGTTGCGTGCTTCAGCTTCTTAATAGGTGTAATTGTTATTGCATTACTCTTTTTTCCTGTAAAGGCGTTTACTGCGAGGTAGGTGCTGTATGTACTGCCAGACAGCACAAAAAGAATGAGCGCTACTACCCATGTGCGGTGTGAAAAATTTTCAGTACGCTTCATCATCCATATTGCCCAACAGCCCTGCAATCGCTTGTAGCCTGCCTGCATCCCTTTGGAAATGGCATTGGGCTTAGAATCGGCTTTCTTTTCTTTTCTTCTTCTAAATAGTTTCATGACCTTGAATTTTTATTGGCGCCTGCTTACTGTTTTTATATCCCTGTTGTCAATCGTACTCCATCTTTCAATGAGAAAACCATGTGGGTTATTATCGCTACGTGATACGTTTCTTAATCCACCTTCGGTAACTAAGCTGCGGGTAGTAATACTGGTAGGACGTATAATGCTTTGTGTAGCATAGCAGCGAAATTTGTAAGGGTATTCATTAATATCTACCGCCACACTATCCACGACAATAGTCTGATTGACATTGCCGGATATTAATCCAGCGTAATAGCCGTTTTCCTTCAGGTCATCATAGGCACGTTTAGCACTGCCGTCAGCCAGGTATAATGCTTTGGTAACATTTGCCGTGATTGCCTTGTCGTCCGGGTCAAGGGTAAAGAATAGCATGTGAAATGTCTTGACATGATCTTTTGCCTCAACAGGGATGTTGTCTTTTCGATCCGATGCGTAGGCTTCCAGCGCTTTGCCATTGGCGAGAATGTATATTTTGCTTTGCATCTGTGAAACCAGGCTGAAACTTTTGTACAATGCGAAACAGCATATCAGCACACAGCCTATAATCACTACAAGGGTGAAACTTCTAATGTGCCGGAAAGCTGTGTCAATATTTTTCATCTTTTTGAACATATATCCTCCTTTAGATTATTATGAATTGCCTTTCAGCTTGTCGTTCATATAGCCGGAACCGCCACCGCTATTGCCGTCACCGAAGTAGGGATTAGATGCGCCATTACTTGCCATGCTTTGAGAGATACGATTGGCTGCATTACCCATAGCATCCGCAGCCATGCTTGCACCGGCAGATGCCGTGTTCACTACGGTTCTGGAGGTGCTGCCAAACATGCTGGTTACTTTTTGCCCTAATGCACCACCGCCGCCGGCATGAACAATGTAATTAGCTACTGAGGGAACTGTAAAGTATCCGACAATGCCAATGATCATGAAGACCAGGTAAGCCATATCTGTTCTGCTGAAAAACGTGTCGCCGTAATCCTGTACCTGCGATATATCCAGTTCCAGCATTTTTTCCTGTATCTTACCAATGATGCTTCCGAAGATGTTGGCAACCGGCAACCATAAAAAGATATTTATGTATCGTGCTATCCAAACCGTGAGGGTATGTTGAAATCCATCGAATACTGCTATCCCGAATACTAAGGGACCAAGTATAGCCAGCACGACTAACTGAAACGTTCGTAGTGTATCAATACACAAGGATGCCGCCTCAAACAACACCCGCAATACTTCGCTCATCCATTCTTTTACTGAATTGCGGAAATTGTACGAGGCTTTGGACATGGCAAACTTTATGTCATTGCCAATACTCTCAAAGAAACCTTCGTCTGAAGGGTCTTCATTATCGTGCGTGTATTTATACCATTTATCCCTGTCGCCGCTACCGCTTTCTCCTACATACATTTGCCAGACGTCTGTTTTCTTGATGGCTTCTTCCTTCTTTTGCAATAGCACAGCAATTGCTTTGTCAGAATTTTCCACCATAGCGGCGGTTGCTGTGACCGTAGGCTTCATCACTCCGTTAATCAATCCTAAAACAGATGGGAATACTAATATGCAAAAGCCGATAACGAAGGGACGGAACAGCGGGTAGAAATCAATAGGCTCAGCTCTCGATAAATGCCCCCAAACTCTGGAAGCTATGTACCACATAGCCGCAAATCCCGCCAAACCCTGACCCACGCCGATCAATTGACTACATAAGGGCATCATCTCATCGTACAGTTGTTCCAGTACGCCGTGCATCCCGTTCATTTCATTGGCTATTCCTTGCGCATGACTTATGAAAGGCAATACCAATCCCACTACCGCCAACCAGACGGTCTTTCTACACTTTGCCATATTTTCTTATTTAATTGTTTAACCCATAGATTTTACGAATGGTCTGTGCATCGTTGCGCTCTTTCGCTCTCTGCACTGCCAGTATTGTAGTGTTATTATTAAAATGTTGCAGAAACAGCAATTTGTCCTGCATGTCTGCATAAATTCTGTCAATAGCCTGTAATCGTTCATCGTCACTCATACGGGCTTTACCTGCCGTAATCACCGTAAGCAGCTCATCCAGATTGCGCAGGCTTTCCTTAAAGAGATTATCATACACACGACCTATATACGCCAGCTCGTCTGCATTGAAGTTATTATCCTGCCTGAATCGGTCATAAGCCTTTCGGTATTCTTTTACCAAAGTGATCTGATCATTGGAGATGTCCACTACACGCCTGTAATTACGTACTGTTGGGCTTACTTCCATTAAGCCGTCAAGGAACGCCTTGTGCAAACTGAAGTTGCCTTCGGAAATGTTCTTGACAGTATTATAGCCGCCTTCCAAAATCTGGTAGCCCTTTTTCATGTCGCTCAATATCTGCTTGAACTGCGCCAGCTTCTCAATATTGAGAACTAACTGTGCTATCTCATCTGCTTGTGCAGATGCACGAAAGGAAGGCAGTACACCCAATAATGACAGCGATATAATTATGATTAGCTTTTTCATTGTTACTCGTTTTTAATGCCCTGCAATACACGGCTGGTTTGTACATCTGTTTTATCTTTTATTCTTGATGCCGCAAGGGATTTAGCGTCATTGGAAAAACTTTGTGAGAACGTGAACTTGTCCTGCATGTCCAGATACAGCTTATCAATCCTTTCAATGCGCTCATCATCCTTCATTTCCAGTTTACTATCGGTAGTTATCGTTATTAGTTCATCCAGGGTCTTGTCACAGTCATCGAGCAGCCTGCCAAACACCCTGCTGATGTACGCCAATTCATCCCCTGAAAAAGCATCGCTGCTGTTAAGCTGCCGGTAAGTCCGGTTATAGTTTTGCACAATTTTTATCTGTAATGCAATAATGTCTGCAACCTTTGCGTACCGTTTCACTTCGGGGTTAACAGACTTTAATGAATTGAAGTAATCGGTGTGCAGATTAAATTCCCCTCTGGTAAAACCGCCGATAGTGTTCAGCCCATCTTTGGCTATGTTGTAGCCCTTTTGAGCATAACCGATATATACCTGAAGCGCTGCTATCTGCTGAAGGAGATACTTCTTTTGCGTCTTCTTTTGCTGAAACCATTCTGCAAAAGTTTGTGCTTGTAAAGTGCCCGCTGCGGATGCAAACAGTAATAGAAACAAGAGTATCTTTTTCATACGTTTTGATTTAAGGAAGTCCATATAATTGTTTTACTGCCTGCACCTCAGTTTCGGTTTTGGCACGTTGCAGGCTCAACAATGTGTTTTGCCTGTTGAATTGCACCAGGTCTGAGTAGTTTGCATCTACCTGATCGGCGGCGTTATTGATTAGTTCCAACCTTTTGGCATCGCTCATTTTTGTAGTGAAGGATTTAATAATAAGGCTGATCTGGTCAATATTTTTCAGGCTCTCATCCAGGATACCGGAATATACTTTTTCCATGTACAGAATTTCATTTGCTGTGAAATGGCTGTCCTGACGAATGAGTGCCCACGACCTATTATATTCATCCACAAGACGTAGTTGCTTCTTTGTAATATCCCGGATGCGCTGATAGTAAGAGATAATGGCTTTGACCTGCGCCAGCTCCTCATAGTATTTCTTGTACTGCTCTTTTTGCTTTTCCGTCCAATCGGAAATCTCATCCAGCTTCAATTTGGATAAAGCATTCTCTAAGGTTTTCTGCGCATTTTGCAGCCAAATGGTTTTATTCTGCAAACGCTGAATTTGCAGGTCAATCGCCTTAATCACCTTTTTGACGGCAGCTTTTACTACGACCCATACAACTGCATGGCTTTGTTGCGTGGGAGCCACTACCAGTAAAGTAGTAGCCAACATTGTAATGATCCATATCTTTTTCATGTCTTACAGATTTTTAATAAATAATTCAATCGTCGTTTTTCCTTCCTCCGTCAATGCTTCGAGGTACAGCGATTTTGAAGCCGTATCAAAAATGCAGTACCGATCTCCACCTATTTCAATGAGATGTCCGTTAGAATGCCAGCCATAAGTAGCCAGCCATGTTTCTTCACACTCAGGCAGGTTACTGATATAGATTGTACGGGTAACCTGGTATAAACTGCCGAGCAGTTTTATAGTCAGCGTAGTATCTACACCTGCTATCGAATCATTATGCAATGGCTGCCTTACATACAAACCCTCCATCATGGAAAGTGTGGCGTGGTGCTGTCTGCCGAAATGCAAGATGATTTTAGCGGCTAAGCACAGGTCATGTATCAGTCTATTCAGTTTCATTACTTATTCTTTTTAGCCTTTATTTCTTATATCTTCTGCCATTGCTGCAATGCCTTTTCGTATATCGCCGTCGAACCTTGCAGCATATTCCATTAGTTTTACTTTTTCGCTTTGTTCTGTGGTATAAGCCAGGTATTCTTCCAGACTAACTTCTGTCCTGTACACTTTGCTCAGCATACCACCCAAGCTGATAAATACCTCTTTGTATTTTTTAGTAGGATCATTGGATTTGTTGACAGATAGTACAAGCGCTTTTTCTTTTTCCGTAAGCCCTAATAGTTCCTGTATCTGGTCAAACTTGTTCTGGTATTTACTCTGGTCGAGCAATATTTTACAGTCGCTGTTATTGATGATAGCTTGTTTTACTACAGGAGAAGAAATAATATCTTCCACCTCCTGAGTTACTACGATAGCTTCACCAAAGAATTTGCGTACTGTTTTGAACAGGTATTTTATGTACTCGGCAAACCCTTCTTTCATTAAGGCTTTCCATGCTTCTTCAATCAAAATCATTTTGCGGATGCCCTTCATCTTACGCATTTTGTTGATGAAGACTTCCATGATAATGATAGTCACTACAGGGAACAAAATGGGGTGATCCTTAATGTTGTCCAGTTCAAATACGATAAACCGTTCCTGCAACAAATTCAGGTTTTCGGTAGCGTTCAGCAGGTAATCAAATTCGCCGCCTTCGTAATACGGACGAAGCACATACAGGAAGTTGTCTATGTCAAAATCTTTTTCTTTCACCCTGTCGCCCTCCAGCACTTGTGTGTACTCGTCACGGAGAAATGAGTAAAAGCTGTTGAAGCACGGAAATACATCAGTATTTTTCTCCAGATGGGTATAATAACCTCCAATGGCATTTGACAAGGCTACATACTCACTGCGCTTAAAGGCTTCGTCATCCTTTTTCCAGAGCGCCAGCAGCAGCGTTTTAATACTCTCTTTCTTTTCGGTATCGAGGCTATCGCCTTCACCTATATAAAAGGGATTGAAGCGAATGGGGTTGTCTTCGCTATACGTGAAGTAATAACCCTTTACCATATCACACAGCCCTTTATAGCTATGTCCCACGTCCACCAACACGATATGAGTGCCTTGCTCGTAATAGCTGCGTACCATGTGGTTGGTAAAGAATGACTTTCCGCTACCGGACGGACCAAGTATAAACTTGTTCCTGTTGGTACAGATGCCCATTTTCATGGGTTCATCGCTGATGTCCACATGAACGGGTTTACCTGTGAGCCGGTCGCCCATGCGAATGCCTACCGGACTTAATGAAGAACGATAGCCGGTTTCCAGATTAAGGAAGCAGGTTGCCTGTTCCGCAAACGTGTCAAATGTGTCGTTCATGGGGAAGTCTGCCGCATTCCCCGGAATGCCTGCCCAAAAGATTTGCGGAGCGCCAATGGTTTCCTGTTTGGCTACGGCATCCATTTGTGCCAATGCAGAGGATACCATGTTTTTCAGGTCTTTCAGTTCCTCTTTATCATCTGTCCAGACTAATACATTAAAATGTCCCTTTACCGGCAGTCTTTGCTGACTGATAGCTTCGTTCAGGAAATCATTGGTAGCGTCCCTGGCTATCAAATTCTCCCGGCTATATGCGGAAAGAGATTGCAGCCTTAGTCTTTTGCTTTCCAGCTTTTGGATGGTTTTCTGCGCATCCTCAATAAAGAGGTATTGATTGTAAATATGATTGCAAGGGAGAAGCTGTCCCAAAGTAGAAGCAAATCCAACACTGAATTTCGTTTTATCGGTACTGTATTTATCGTAATTGATACGGCTGCCACACAATGCCGGAAGATCCACCGCATCGCCCAATGTATATAACTGGCAATACTTATCGCCCACACGCATCCCTTCATCAAAGCTGATGTCTGCCATTAAGAAGTTATCATTTCGCTCGGACAGGTAACAATACTGTTCTACCAAACCCATCTTACGGCTATGGCTGCGCAATTCATTTTCTCTTAACCTGGTCAGCTTCATGAAGCCACTATCTTCCATAATACGTTTGAACTGCCCGGCACTGTCCAAAAAATCCTGTAGCAACTGCGGCTTCAAGGTTTCTTCTGGTACGATAGACTTACGCAGCAGGCTTGAAAACATGGAACTGGCTGTCTTACGTCCTTCCGGCTTTTTGGTAAGCATGATGTAGCAGCTATGGGTAAGAAACGGACGCTCATTGAAGAAACGTTCACTGGCTCGACTAAGGAAGCTGGTATCGTCCTTCGTAAAATCCGGCTTGTGGCTGTTTTGCAAAAACCAGTCTTGTTTGTGGAACACACAGAATTTAGGTAATAGCTTAATTGCCTTTATCCATGCCTGGTGAAAGGCTTCATACTCCTGATCGGACATAGTAAATATCTCCGGCAGGTCTGCTTTAAAGACGATGGTCACATCTCCTTGCTTGCTCAGGATGCAGTCATGCTCCACATCCATTATTGGTAAAATATCATCCAACACTTTTTCCATCTCACTTTGTTTTTACCTGTTATCATTTATTGCATCTGCGGCAACCCTATGTTATAGCTTAGGACCTCTGCGCTGACGCTTTCCGGTCATGCGCTTTTCATCAGTTTGTTTTGATTGTTGTTGTTTCTGTTGTTTTTTGATATTCTCCCTGATAGTTTCTTCAATACCAGTTTCCTTCCAGTCAATCACCTTTGCCTCAAAATGGGATTTCAGATTTGTTTCTTTTAGTTGGTAGGTTTCGTCCCAACCGCCTTTCCTGTTGAATCCTACGGGGTCTAATACGCTTTCATGTGGAAATGAAATAGCAATGAGGTCTGTGGGAATGGAAGTAATATTGTCATAATCCAATTCCTGAAATTCATGCGTCTTTGGATTGTACGGTATGATATACCGTTCCTGTTCGTCATCATAGCAATAATCAATCTTGCTGAACACAATCCCATTGGAAAGGAAATCATCTTTAGGGCGCAGCATATCCATTCGGATATCAACAAAGAAGGTGTGTCCGGCAATATCTACCGTCGGGAGTTGCCCCATCAATCTTCTTCCCAAAGCCTGTTGATCTACCATTAGCTCGAAATCCGTTTTGCCCTGGATATTGTTAGCAGAAAATCCATATTTTTCTGCCATTCCTATTGCATCAAGCTGTACCAACTCCGGTATCTTCACCGTTCTAACGTCTGTATCATCACTGAACAACACCGGTATATTTTTCTCTTTGGGACTATAATCAAATACATATCCATCTCCAACGTCCCGCATGTCGGATACAAGTATCACGTTCTCCGGGTTTGCTTTTTCCTGAAGCTGTAGATTAGCTACATCCACGATAAAATCGGTTCCCTCGATGTTGTACACCGGCAATTGTCTTTTCATGATTTTATTTCTTTCTTTCCCATAAAAATTTTTCTGCTCCTGGACTTGATCAGTTTTGGAACTTGTTTTCTGGCAAGCGCTTTCATCAATCCATGTTCTCCATATTTGTTGCTCATGCCGTAGATCCTCATTACGAGGAATGTTCCGGCAGCCAGGATAATGCCTATACACAAGTAGGTAGGCAGACCAATGATATACATCACGGCAAAAACTATGAGCAGCGCGACAACACCGCCACCCAAGTACCAGATATATTGCGCCTTTAAGCCCTTAAACTCGATGCTCTGGTTAATTCCTTTGTTGATCTGATATACACTATTTGCCATGTCGTTTTATATTGAATGTTATAATCTCATCCTGCTGCGAGGACGTTCTGCCACCTGTTGCGATGCCAATACCATTTCTTTTGGAACGGAATGCCCGTTTACTTTTTCTGCCAGTTGAATGACAGGTGTTTCGCCAATCTCTTCCGGTTCGTTTGCTTCTCCCTGCTGTTGCTTCAACTGGTTTTCCTGTATCTTGATGGCTATCTGTCTTTCCAGGTTAGCCAGTTCATTTTTCATTTGCTGTAATTCAGCCTCCTGCAAAAAAGGCTTTGTGGTAAGCTGTTCCAGCTTAGGTATTGCCGTATTTAGTTCAGATAAAGTATGCTGGTATTTTTCCTTCAGGGTTTCTACACGGTCAATCGCATTGAGGAAATGCCTTGCTGCCAGCTTGGGGTTATCTGTATTTGGTAGCCCGTTGTTATATGTGTACTTAATGCCGTCATTCTCACGTTGCGCATAAAAGCTATTAGAATAGCGGTATTCAAAAATTCCATTTTCCTCGTAGGCTTCCTGCTGCCTGCGTATGTACAGGTTGAAACCATACAGTGTACCGATCTGTGACGTATGTTCGTCTGCGGTAGCCGGTTTCCAATCCTGATACAGCTTGATAATATGCCTGCCTATTGCTTCACTGTCTGTTGTGTTGACGTTATCCAGTTTAATGGCATTGACCTTTATACCATCTTTGTCCAGTTGAAGCACGGCTTTGTACATCTTTTCATCAGCCGTGAGCTTGTCGAGTATTTTTATGGTGGATACCTGCTCGTTTTGCAGGTTTTCCAACTGGTATTTATTGCGGGAGATTTCCCTGAAATGAGATACTTTCAGACTTTCCATTACTGCTATCTTTTTCTCCAGTTTGGATTTTTCCAGCAGGGAAGTATCACCGGACAGTATGGCGATGTATTCGGAGAAGTTCATGCCGCTTTTTTCATCAATGGCTCCTTCGTCAATCGTGCGTACATTCAGCTCACAGTTTTTCATTTGTGAAATGAACGTCTGTTTATTTTTCAGGAGATTGAATTTGTAATTATCGAGTGACTGTTCTACCGCATATACATAGTTCTGAACTTTGTTGCCGTAATGTTCTTTGGCAATGAGATTGCCCTGGCGTGCGCCACGCCCATTACGTTGCTCCAGTTCCGAGGGCTTCCAGGGAATATCAATATGGTGCATGGCAATCACACGCTGCTGCACATTCAAACCTGTTCCTGCTTTTTCCGTACTGCCTAACAGAATGCGTATTTCACCTCTGTTCATTTTACGGAATAGTTCGGGTTTTTTGGTATCTGACCAGTCGTGGATAAAAGTGATTTCCCGTTCTGGAATACTAAAATCTCTGACCAGCTTTTCTTTAAGCGCATCGTAGATGTTAAACTCACCGGGCTTAGGTGTACCGATGTCTGAGAAAACAATTTGTGTACCCTTATGCTCCATGCTCTGCTTGTATATATCGGCTATCTTCCGGGCACTAACGTTTACCTTGTTATCAGGATGATCGCTGTACTTCCAATCATTAATGAGCCGCATATCTGCCGCCATTTTCTTAGCATAGTTGGTGGCAATCAGCATTCTGCCTTTGTCTTCTTCCGGCGTAAGCCTGCCACGTCCGATCAGTTCGCCATTTCCTGTTTTAGCAAACTGCATCAGGTTTTTAATGAACTCAGTCTGTTCCGGTGTTGGCTTTATATTCACCAGCGTTTCATGCAATTCCGGCTTATCGAGATTGATATGCTTAGCTGTCTTATAATCAGTGATCTCATTATAGAATAGAGCCAGTTCCGGTACTTTTATAAAATGACGGAAGCGTTCTTTGGCGATGATCTCATTCGTTACAGAAAATTCAAAGTCCGTTGTTTTGCGTGCAAATACGGCTGCCCAGCCATCAAAGTTTTCAATATGCTGACGCTCCATTTCATTCGGACGCAGGTATTTGAACAACAGGTACATTTCGGTGAGACTGTTTGATATGGGTGTACCGGAAAGGAAGGTTACACAGAGGTCGCTGTTAAACCTGCTTTGCAGTTCACGCACTGCAAACAGCATATTGAGTGCTTTCTGGCTACCCTCTATATTGCCTAAACCGGCAACCCGATTATGACGGGTAGTAAAAGTGAGGTTCTTATACTTATGAGATTCATCTACAAACAGGTGATCAACACCCATTTCCTTGAAGTTGATACCTGTGTCCTTCTTTTCTTCTATGTCTTTCAGAACTGCCTTTAGCTTTCCCTCCAGGTTATTCTTTCGTATCTCCAGCCCTTTGAGCATCTTTTTAGAGATGTCGCCGCCAAGCTCCCTGACAGTTTCCAGGTCACGTTCTACGTTGTCCAGTTCTGTCTGGAATATCTCTTTTTGTATATCAGGCGACTGCGGTATTTTGCCGAATTGGTCATGCGTGAGAATGATACAATCCCAGTTATTGTTTTTTATTTCATGGAATAACCGCAGCCGTTGTGCAGGTGTAAAATCATTTTGTCCGGGAAATAGAATACGTGCTTTAGGATAGGCTTTTTTATAAGTTTCCGCAATCTGGTTCACATTCGCCTTTAGTGCAACGATCATGGGTTTATGCACAATTCCTAACCTTTTCATCTCTTGTGCAGAAACGATCATGGTTAGTGTCTTGCCTAATCCTACCTCATGGTCAATTAAAGCGCCGCGATTCTGTATGATGCGCCAGGCAGCGTTCTTTTGTGAGCTGTACAGATCTTCAATCCCCAATGTTTTTTTATCCAAGCCGGGGAATTTGAGATGACTGCCATCGAACTCTCTTAACACGTAGCAATTGAAAGTATCGTTGTACAGGTTCTCTAAACTCTTTTTCTCTATATCAGGTAATTCATTCAGCCAATTGATAAAGCCACCTCTGATTTGTTCAATCTTCTGGTGAGCCAACTGTATAGCTTCATTATCCGGGAGCCGGATAGTAGTATTATTAGGTCCTTTTACCTCATAGGTGAAGAAAGGGGTTGTATTTTCCAGAGCATGTTCCAGCAGCGTATATCCGTAGGTAGTGCGCCCGCTTTTGGGTGTGACGGCATATTCCCTTGCAACCTTGATATTCATGCCGGTGCTTACCTTAAAAGCATCCAGTGAAGGGAAATAATTTATTGTAGTGTCCTGCTCAAACAGCATGGAGGCAAACCGCTCATAATAAGAAGTAGGTATCCAGCGTTCACCCAGGTTAAAATCGAGTAACTCAAATGGAATACGCTCCGGCTGCACCTTTGCTACCGCTTCAGCACTTCGTTTGTATTGTGGATTGTCCGGGAATTGTCCATGTATGCGTTCTGCCTGCCGTAATTTCTCTACCACGTTACCACTCAAATACTGGTCTGCTGTTTCCCATTCATTACTGGCAGGATTTAAGTACACATGATTGCCGAGTTGAGGGATTACTTCATTTTCCTCCAGACCCATTGCTGCGCTGATAAAGCCTATATCTACTTTGCCTGTATCGTTGAGGCTATGGGCAAGGGCTTCAACAGGATCATCGGTTATAAAACGTTCCTTTACCTGATGGATGGAATGAGTAAGTATATCCGCTTTCACAAATCGTTCGCCATCCCTGCGTTCCAGCGAGGACAATGTAATTACGCCAAAAGCGGTATCTTCCAGGATACGCCTGCGGTTATCAGGGCTATTCAGCAGACCGTATTCAGCAATGAATTTTTCGTATGTGCTATTGAGCTTATCCCGGTCATCATCGCTGATTATTTCTCCTGTTACCTCTTTAGCCGATAGTTCGAGATAAGTATCACGAAGCGCCGTGTATTTTTCGTAGAAATGGATATTGCCCTGAAGACCGAGCGGCTGAAATACGGCTTGTTTGTATTCTGGATCAGGGTTGCCGATTGTGCCGACATCACCCATGTGTACTACTAATGTACCTTCCTGGTAGTACGGTTTCAGACCGATAAAGGGGAGCGGATTTTTCTGCTCAAACCGGAAAAAGCCTTCCAGCGTCTGATCTCCTTCATACCGGAAGCTGTGATCAAACTGTTTGAGATAATTGGAAATACCCGTCAGCTCATGACCCAATAAGCGGGCATCCATCCAGTTTGCAGACAAGTGATCCACTTCTTTGACATTTGAATAGAGCTTGTATAAAAACCGGTTGCTTTTGTGCTGCTTAGCAGTAAGTAGCACCACGTTTTCATGGCTGGGCTTATCCGTAGTGCGTATCGTGCAGATGATACGGGCTGTCGTTTTTTGTACAACCGTTTCGTCAAGCTGATTGATATATGCTGTTGCCCGGTTAATCTGTTCTGCCGGTGCTGTATCAAATAGTCCTAATTGTACCGATGCGATTTCTGCTTTGTTTTCCGGCATCGGGAGATAGGTCAGTTTTTTGCCTTCATTTTCTGCAACGGGTAATGTTTGCGTTTGTGCTTGCCGATATAATTCAGCATTGAAGCGACTTTGGAATTGTGATATAATACTGTCATAAAGGCTATCCCTGATCTGATCAATATCACCTTCCTGCCACACAGTTTCATGGGCTTGCCCATACTGATTTTTCCCAGGTATTATCTTGTTGCCTATAATAACTTCCTTATGGTTGAACAGGAACAGGTTTTGGTGGTAGCTTCCATATTCGTTTTTAAGCTCCACCGTATCGAGTAACAGTTTCTCACTATTGGATAGCTGTTCCTTGCCTTTATGCTTCTGAACAATGAGAAGGTGATTTGGAGCTTCGGTATTACCTGTATCTTTCATCAGGTTGTCGGGCATCACTGCTACACTCACAAAATCTGCCTGTTGAAAGAGGTATTCCCTTACCGTGTGATTAGAAGGGCTGTTCAGGAAAGCATCTGTTGTAATGAAAGCCATCAGACCGCCTTCAGCCAGCTTGTCCAGCCCTTTGGCAAAAAAGTAATTATGTATTTTACCTGATAGTTCTTTATCGGGAAAGGCTTCGTCATATACCGAGAAATTCCCAAAAGGAATATTGCTCACTACCAGATCGTAGCTACCATTATCTTTAACCGGAGCTTCTTCAAATCCCGTGATATGTGTAACTGTTTTAACTGGCAGTGTACTGTTAATGGCTGACAGTATTAATCCGCCAAGCCTGTCCTTTTCCACTGCCGTGATCTGTTCCAAGTCGGGGAACTTTGTAACAGCTTCGCTGATGAACACCCCGGAGCCAGCAGAGGGTTCATACAATCTTTTCGGTTGAATCCCTTGTGCTGCCAGCACGCTGTATAATGTTTTGGGTACTACTTCGGGCGTAAAAAATGCTGTCAGAACGCTGTTTCGTAATGACCCAATAATTTCCTTATAGGGCAGAAAACCGTAGTTTTCTGTCAGGAGGTCATGCAATTGCATGATTTCCTTGTGATGCTTCATGTCCTCTTTGGTAGCACCCTCAGCTTGCCATCTTTCCGGTGGACCATACGGATATAGAACAGTCTTAATGCCACCAAAACCTGCATATTTTTTCAGGTTGGCGACATCTTCCGCAGT
This sequence comes from Parafilimonas sp., assembly GCF_051953455.1. Lineage (NCBI taxonomy): Bacteria > Pseudomonadati > Bacteroidota > Chitinophagia > Chitinophagales > Chitinophagaceae > Parafilimonas > Parafilimonas sp. The sequence goes on from NZ_JBQCIT010000051.1 coordinate 83,288, forward strand.
AAGCGGACGACCGTTCTGATAATCTATAGCTATACGTGTAGCTTGAAGATTATCATGCAGCTTTTGGGAAACATTGTAAGCCATAACTACACATTTTCTTTCTTCACTTTTCTTTCGGCTTAGGCGAGGTAATCATGTACCTGCCCGATAATGGCATATCTCAAATGCCTGTTTGCTTCGTTTTCGCTGTTAAACTCAAAATCATTGAAGATGCTTTTACAGGCTTCAATGAGATTTACTACTTCATAGGTCAATGTTCCGTTTTCCTTCATTCGCTCGTAGTCTGCATTAAATTCTTCTTCGATAACCGAGCGGATATACTGATAGCGGGATGGTTTCAATTCTTCCGTCATTGCATTGAGGCATAATTCTTCAATGACATACTGCGGTCTTCTTTCTCCAAGAAGCTGCGTTGCCATTGGCATGACGGCGTTTACTTTTTCTTCCAGATACCGGGTAACAGAATAGTTCTCCTGTAAGCTGAACATGAGGTCAGGATTGTTGTGAACGATATACGTCCACAACTTTTCCGTTAGCATACTTTGCATACGTCCTGATTTTTTTAAACGCCAAAAAAGGATTGAATAACAGTAGCAACCACCACCAGAAAAATGCAACTGCCAAACCAGGCAGCGGCAACTTTCCCCGTGTCCTGATCACCTGCGTTCCATTTCTGGTACACTTTTACAGCGCCAATTAACCCAAGCAACGCACCCACAGCATACATGAGATTAGTACCTGCGGAAAAATAGCTGCGTACTTTGGTATTGGCTTCATTAATACCCTGAATGCCATCCTGAGCGAATGCCCCGTAGTGGATAGCCATTAGCGCCAGAGCGACGCAGATCATGATAACCGTTTTACGGTTATTCCTTTTTGTTTTCCTGCTGCACATTTCCATAACACACGTTTATTAAAATTTAAAATCAACTTTTAAAAAAATAAACGGAGATGCCTCGCCATCACATTGCCCGCTAAATCCTACCACACATTGCTCTCACGCACCGGGATGGACAGGGAAGCATACTCCGTTATTGGACTGCTACACTGCTACTTCTTTCCACAACAAATCCACTTCTTCATCTTTAAGTGTAACAGTTCCATATTTTTCGCACTCCGATGTAATCAGTTCATTGATGGATGACCGAAGGGGAGAGTATTTTACTGCGGGGTATTCCTTCAGTACCATTCCGAGGTATTGTTTAAATTCCTGGGGAATCAGTTCCCTGCGTGAAGCATCGGCAATCACTGTTTTCAGGCGTTCAATGAGGTGTTCTACTTCTGCAAAATCATCATCCGTTGTCTTTTCAAAACTGCCGCTGTGTTGCTGACTTTGTTCCTCAACCGGTTCATATTGCCCGTTGGGGTCAGATAAAGCCGCCCTGAATCTCAACTTTCGTTTGCCGGAAAGCAACTCTTTAATTTCCGTTGAAAAATACCGTACTCCTACAAATAGGTAGTAAATGGCTAATGCTATGGCAACCACTATAAGGTAGTCCGTCCATGAAATGTTCTTTAACATACGCTTCTGTTTTTCGTTCTACACTGTTTTAAATACTCGACCGTATAGCGAGTTGCTTACGTTCAATTTCGATAGCAAAAAAACGACGATAGAAAGCGTGTTTCAAGTCCAACATTTGTTGTATCTGAAGTTGTACCCCTTGTACCCCAATGAAAATCAGGTCTTACAGAGCGCTATGAACCGATTATTTTTTTTAAATTTGTAGTCGTAAACCTTGATGAATCGTTATTGTTCAGTAGCTAAAAAGAATTGTTATGAAAACAGTAAGTGTGTTGGGACTTGCCCTGTTTTTCCTGGCTTCATGTGATCAGCCTAAATTGGAAAAACAAGAAGCGGCATCTGCTATTCGTACCGAAAAGAATTATCCTAAAGTGTACGAGTATGAAATCAATATGACTGATCCGGCGAGTGCTAAGAAACTATTAGATGCGGGGTTGGAAAGTGAGGGTTTGATAATGGTAGATAAAACGCAAAAGCTAAAAGATGCCGGACAACCGATTGTTCATTTTACGGAAAAGGCGCAACCTTACCTTGTACGTATAGATAAGAAGTACGATAATGTACAGGTGGTGAAAGTAGCCGATATGGATTTGGGTGAAGTTACCGGCATTCAAATGCAGGATGATAAGAAAAGTGCAGTTGTAGAATATACGGTAGTGTACAAAAATATTACACCCTTTAGCAAGCTCATAAAACGTGATCTTTCTGAAAAGGAAACGCAACGTGCTACCTTATCATTTTTTGATTCAGGTTGGAAGTTTGATAAGCAACATTAAAATGCCAGCAGTCTATTACTGGATTGAGCTTTTTTAATATTCTTTTATCTTGTTGATCATTTGTTGCAGGGTCTGTATTACTATCTCCTTATCTCGCTGTTCTGCCGAATAGGACTTGCTTCTCATACTGTCATAAGAAATATCTTCCTGGTAAGGAGTTGACAAATGCGGTACGATGTTTTTGAACACACTGTTTAATGAACGAGCCATAATAATCTTCATGTCGTCTGCCGCCCTTAAAACCAGCGCCATTTGATCAACCGAGAGTATAGAAAGGATTTTTTGCTTTTCCTTGTTTTTTTCAGTCTCTTTAGGGACACTTTCTTTCAATGGAATAATTGAATAGTGTATCTGCTTTTCCAGATAAAATAGTTCCTGTGTAAACCAGTTGCAAACCTGTTTATACAAATCGGCATCCTTTGGGTTGAATATTATATTTGGCTTCCTGTGAAACTGCCTGAACACTTTGAGATGAAATAGCAGCCGTTCCATTTTTCCCGCAGTTTGCTCACTGCTATTTACGTGAGCAGCCACTCTTTGCGTGAGGTTGTATATATAGGGCTTGCTGTTAAAATTCATGGAAACGAGCAACTCGTCAAGATTGGAATAAACGGTAGCCTCATCCATAGGCATAAGCCGCCCAAGTTCCATACACAAGTCTTTAAGGTAAAGTATCTCCTGAAAAGTATATGCGTGTGTATCGGGTTGATAATTCAACAGTTCTTCGATTTCCTGCTTTAGAATACTAAATGCAGGTTGAAATGATTGAATGTTGTGAAGTTTTTCCGTTATGGCAGCCAATTTCCTGGAAAGTTCCTTTTTTGCAATTGCAAGATAGGTGGCAGGCACACGTTCATCTATACTTAAATAAGTAATAAACCTGCTTTCAATCAATGAAAGCAGTTCATCAATGCTGGAGATGATACTGCCCAATACCGGCTTCAGAAATGCGGGCTTTGAAATCTGCGTCTTATTTTCCAATGCCTGATCCAGCAGCATAATCAGGCTTGAATGATATTTTTTGATGGAACACCGTATTTTGGCTTCATCATCAATATTAAATACAATAGACTTGATAGCGACCTGAATTTTCTCTTTTTCTATAGTAATCTGCTCATGGAGCTTTACTATGTTTTCAGGCACAATTTCAGCTACCCTCGTTTTCGCCGGATTAAATGTAACAGTAACCAATGTATCCAGCCATTCCAGTATATAGCCTCCCCTCATAGCTCTTCTCTTTTACTGTGTGGCAACAACTTGTCATGGCAAATATATGTTTACAATCTCCGTCAACCTATACGTAAATCCTACTATTTTCCTACTCAATTACCAGTATATCAATGCCTTTTACGCTGCTTTCAATTTATTTATCAGCGAAACCTTATTGGAAACTTCTGCTTTCTCAAATATGTTCTGTATATGTTTGGTAACGGTTTTATCCGAGATAAAGAGCTGCTTTGCTATTTCCTTGTATGTTTTTCCTTTGGTTATCAGGTGGGCAATTTCAATCTCCCTGGTCGTGAACTGGAACAGCTTGCAATTCTGTTCAAATTTTGACTGTGAAATGTTCCCGTCATCTGCTTCCTGATTGTTGAGTGCTTTAAGGCTTGCTATTGATGAGCTTAATATTGCTTTGTGTTGCCTGGCGACATTTGCCAGCACTGTTTCTATTTTCTGGTTTAATTCTTCAAAAGAAAAAGGCTTTGATATAAAATCTATCGCTCCGACTTTAAGTCCTTTCATACGGTCAACCTGACTGGATTTAGCACTTAGGAAAATAATGGGTATATGAGCGTATTTGTCTTGCTCCGAAAGCGTTCTGGCAAAAGTAAAGCCGTCCATTTTGTCCATCATAACATCGGAAAGAATGAGGTCTGGCATTAGTTTCATTGCATACAGCTTTTTGAGGGCTTCAGAACCGTTAGATGCGCACAATACATTGTATAATTCACTTAGCTTATTGAAAAGAAAATTAATCATGGTAATGTTATCCTCTACCAAAAGGAGGGTGCGTTTTCCTGGTATAAACTCATGCTCTTTAACGTAATCGTAATTAAATTCATAATTCAGTTTGCTAAGCCCGCTTACAAATTGAATTGGAACCTCGTTTTCTTGTAACGTGTATGCAGGAAGTATAATCGTTACCCGGGTTCCCGGTTCTGTTGCAGGGTTGCTTTCAATTTCAATTTTTCCTCCAAGCCCATCCACTACTTTTTTAACGATAGGTAAACCTAATCCCATTCCCTGAAGACGGGTATGTTTATGCCCGATCTGGTAATAAGGCTCAAAGATCTTCTTTTGGAGGTTAGGCATTATTCCTTCGCCTGTGTCTTTAACAGCGAAAACTACTGTGCCATCCTGACTATGCAGGGATATGGCTATTTCTCCGCCTTCATTAGTAAACTTAATAGCATTTTCAATGATATTGTTGACAATACGATTAATGGCGAAGGGATCAGCTTTAATAAGCAGCTTATCTTCAATAGCAAGAGTGCATTTGATTTTCTGCTTGTCGCAATAATGTCCGAAAAGAGGCAGACTGCTTTTCAGCAAAGCGCTAAAGTCTGAAACCTGATTGTGTTTGTAGGTATCAATACCTTTTGCAAATCGTTCAATGTCGAACAGGTTAATGACGTCGGCAGTCAATTTATCTACACCACCCTTTATAATATCTAATTCCTGTACAGAACCATATTTGCCAATGTATTCTTCCAGATAGTTTTTGATTAAGGTAAGCGGCGTCTTTGTTTCGTGAACAAGATTAATAAAGTTGTTGACCTTTTGCTCGTTAATTCTTTCCAATTCCTTTGTTCGCTTTTCCACTTCTTCTTTCAAATCTGTGTTCCAGCTTCTTAACAGTCGTTCCGAATCAATCAGTTGCTCATGTTCTATCCGCATTTGTATAATATCCCTATTCACCTGTAATCCAAATAAAAGCAGGAAGCCCACATTTGTAACTACGGCTTCAATTGCTTGTCCCATTTCAAAATAGGTAATGATAGGTAAGCCAATCCACGGTGTTATACTGAATAACAATACCACCGTTTCCTGTTTGGCTTCAGTACTGCTGAAGTCATTGTTGTATTTATAACGGATGGCTTTAATCAGGGAAATAATCACCCAGGCAGCATACAATACGGGAACAACAAGCAGGTTCTGAGCATATTTTAAATCATTGGAGTACCAGAAAGTCAGAACAAACAGAATATAAGGGAAGATGAGAAATATGAATATCCCTTTATGTGCATGAAATTCCATCTTATACAGGTTGAATGCCTTATACACATAGTAGGGAAAGAAGCAGGGTGTAATAAAACCGGTAGCGTAGGCAATAATTTCCTGTGTGAAATAGGAGCCGGGTAATTTTTCATCAGGCAATAAGCCGCCACTGACGTTGTAAGCAAGCAAAAGAAAAATTAGAATGAGGTTTAGGTTCGTTATCTTATCGTGCGGTCTTGCAAGGCGAAATATAAGCAGGTAGAAAAAGATAACGATTTCTATGCTCACAAAAATGAATGTGACAATGTGCATTTGTGTACCAAATACTAACATTGCTCATCATCTTTTAATGTCCCTTTTAAAAAAATAGAGGTGGTAGCTCAGATCAACTTCGTGATATACCTCAAATCCGAACTGTTCGTACCAGGGCAAATTCTTAACCGTTGATGTTTCAAGGTAAATAGGGCGATCATGGTAGCTGCTATAATCAATGATAGATTGAAGCAACTTGCTTCCAATGCCGTTGTTTTGATCGGAAGGAAAAACACCAATGAACCATAGATAAGTCATCGGTATTTTAGGCTGGGCGCTGCTGATTATTTTTTCCCTCTTAATAGTTTTCATCAGGTTACCCAAGCCAACGCAACGAAAAATCAATTTGGCATCAAGCAAAATGGATTTCAACGTTGTCCTTTTTGCATCAGGGTAAACGATAAGCGCACAGGCATTGCCCTCTGTGTTGATAAAAACATCTCCAAAAAGATGGCAGACCTCAAATGAATAATCCATCAAAGCCCGGATTCTTTTTATTCGCTTCTTGCCCTGCCTGATTATATAATTGACACTGGCATTAGTATCAAAAGACTTCGTAAGCATATCTACAATTAATACCTTGTCACTTTTGCCTGCTCTTCTCATACCCTGTATGGGACTATTATTGAAGTCGGGGCGTGGTTTGCAATTTTGATCGGTTTTTTTCATGATATTGTTTTTTAGCATTCGCAATCGCATCAACAAAAAAGTCTGTTGTTGACACATTAACCAGTGGTGAATAGGGATGAGCGCTGTATGATCGGTTTGAGGTTATCAAAGGAATACTCCAGATAACGCATCACCAGACCCGACTTTACCCATAACACTCTTTCTATACTTTCTGAATACAGTGGCTGCAACGGTTCATCCTTGTCTCCCTTCATTTCATACCAGTGCGTTTCCTTTATTGCTTCTTCATTCAGCTTGTTGTCAAAATATACGTGTTCGGATATGCCAAGAAAGCGTATCAACTCTAAGGATTGCAAGCCCGTTTCTTCCTTAACTTCCCGCAGGGCACATTGCTCCATTGTTTCTTTCTTTTCCAAATGTCCTTTGGGCAAATCCCAGATGATACGCCTGAATATCATCAGTAACTCATTGTTCTGATTAATGACAACACCGCCTGCAGCTAATACTCTTTTCATACTGTAACCCGTTAAGATCTCTTTTCTGTAAAATATTTATAGAAAAACGGAATGGTTTCAACCCCTTTATAAAAATTTACCAGGTCGAATTTTTCGTTAGGGGAATGGATATTATCGTTATCCAGCCCAAACCCCATCAACACCGTATCCAGACCGAGTATTTCCTTAAAAAGTGCTACAATAGGAATGCTCCCGCCACTATATACTTGGAGCGGCTCTTTGCTAAAGGTTGCCTTGATTGCCTTTACCGCAGCCTGATAACCCGCAGTTTTCGTATCGGTAATAACAGGCTTTCCCCCATGCAGGTATTTTACATCAACAGTCACACCAGGCGGGCACTGCTGTTGCAGATACGCTTTGAACAGGTCGGCAATTTCTTCTGGCTGCTGGTCAGGAACAAGCCGCATGGATACTTTGGCAAATGCTTTTGAAGGTAGTACCGTTTTAGCTCCTTCGCCTGTATAACCACCCCATATACCGTTCACATCCAGGGTAGGACGAATGCCCGTGCGTTCCAGTGTAGTATAACCCTTTTCACCCCACACTGCTTTTATGCCCAATTCTTCTTTATACTCCATTTCATCAAATGGCAGCTTTGCAATTTCATGTCGTTGTTGCTTTGAAAGCTCAATTACTTTGTCATAAAATCCGGGTATGGTAATATGATTGTTCTCATCGTGCATAGACGCAATCATTTTGCAAAGCATATTGATGGGATTGGCAACTGCACCGCCATAAACACCGCTATGCAGATCCCGGTTCGGACCTGCCAGAGCTATTTCCATATACGCCATGCCTCGTAAAGCCGTTTCAATGGACGGATGTTCCATACTGATCATCGCTGTATCAGAAGCCAGTATGATGTCTGCTTTCAAAAGCTCTTTGTGGTTATTCAGGTATTCCGGCAGGCTTGGAGAGCCGATTTCTTCTTCCCCTTCGATAATCATCTTCATGTTACAAGGAAGTGTGCCAGTCCTGGCCATGACCTCCAGTGCTTTTATGTGCATGAACATTTGCCCTTTATCGTCGCTTGCACCTCTTGCCACAATGCGCCCATCCACTACCTGCGGGTCAAAAGGATCATGATGCCATAAATCAACCGGGTCGGGCGGTTGTACATCATAGTGTCCATATACCAAAACAGTCGGTAAATCCGGGTTAATGATTTTCTTTCCAAAAACGACAGGATGATGTGATGTTTCTTCAATTATTGCGGCATCAAAGCCTGCCTGCATCATCAACTCTATAAGTTTGCCTGCGCAAGCCTGCATCTGCGCTTTACGCCCTTCATCGTTGCTGATAGAAGGAATGGAAAGTAATTGTGTCAGTTCTTCAAGGAATCTGTCTTTGTTTTCGGAAATGTATTCATTCCAGCGTGTCATATTATACCTGTATTTTTTATGGTTAAACAACATTTAATTTATACCCGATGAAGGCAACAAACACACCTGCCAACACCAACGAAAGGCTCCATGCAACTGCATTGCCATACACAAGCGAAGCAATGCCAACGCCGAGCAGCACCAACATCAGTAATGCTATAAGAATAGCTATCCATTGCATTTGAGGGAACATCATAGCTACGCTTAAAGGCAGCATAGCGCCTGCAAAATTGAAAATGGAAGACACCACAACACCCCAAAGTGTTTCTTTGAATATTTGTCTGCCCAAATGGGTAGTAGCCAGCTTTCCATGTGTGGCAAGGTTCAACTGTTTTTCTGCATGAATAAGCCTATGCCGCTGCCGGGAGTATTCGGAGAAAAAGTAAATGCACGCACCGGATACAGCAGTGGCAAAAGCTACTTTCAGGGAAAGCGACAAGGTAATCGGCGTTTCACCCTGCTTCAGTACATGCCCTGTCGCCAAGACGAGGACGGTTAAAATGCCATCTATTAGTCCCAGCAGCAACGCAAACAATTGTTCCTTTATTAACTTTTTCATCGTGTTCTATGAACAGGCGTAATCATTCTTTTACCGGCAAGCAACTGGTCGAGACTGTGTACCACTGCGCCAGTCTTTTCAATGGCAGCCACAATCTCATCGTATTTCAGATCTTCACCTTCAATTGTTATTTCCATCCCCACGGTTTCCATATCTATCTCGTTTACTACAATGCTCAACCCATCCACACAAGGCACATTTTCAATGGCGATGGCAATCTCAATAATTTCAGGTCTGTCTCTTGCTTTATCTACGTCTAATAAAAGCTGTCTTATTCCCATGTAATTCTGATTTTAAGTTTATTTAGTGTTATAGTTTCTGAAAACGCATTTACCTAAGTGCTATCGCTGAATATTCTTTTATATAAATCGGGTCCATAACTGGTAGGTAGCGGTGCTGCTTCCGTAAGCTGAAATCCTCTGCTGGCATCATCCATTCTTCCTGCCCTCAGAAACAGTGCTTGCGGCATTTCCTTTTCATAAAATGTCATGGCAAAATCGTAGAGGTGGGTAACAAAGAAAACCTTGATGTCTTTTTCAATAAGTGCAGTTACAATCTGTGCCACTATTTCAGAGCCTTCTCTTTCATTGGTCGCTGCAAAAGATTCATTGAACAGGATTAAACAGCCGGAACGGAGATGATCGGTAATTTCATTCATGCGGCTTAATTCTTCATCGAACTTGCCGCTTTGCATAGTGCGATCTTCCTCTTTTTTGAAGTGTGTAAAAACACCGTTCACAATGTCTGCACAATATTCTTTAGCAGACACAAACATGCCGCTTTGCATCATTAGCTGCGCCACGCCGATACTGCGCAGGAAAGTGGATTTACCGCCTTGATTTGCCCCGGTAATAATGACAAGCCTGCGATAGTCTGCATTGAGATGATTGCTTACAACCTGCTTTCCCATGCTCAACGCAAGGCAGGGATCGTACAGCTCTTCCGCATAATGATTGTATGTGCCGGGAGGCGTTACCATCGGATAGGCTACCGTCTCGTCCAATTCCTTTAAACGGTTGTACAGGTTCATGCAGCCCAGGTAAAAAGCCAATTCCTGTCTGAGCAGTATAAAGAATTGCTGTATATGCTCATTTGCCTGAGCTAAGGCATTGGCAGCCCGATTGATTGCCTGATCGTTTAACTGATCCAACGCTCTCGTGCCGCTTTCGTCCCGTGGGTGTATCTGGAAATTGTAACCTGGCAGCTTTGGCGGAAAGAGCCATTGCCACCATTTCAGTTTTTTTACTTCACTGCGATGTAGAACATACCCAATGCCTTTATTGGCTTTCGTTAACTGGATGCTGGTGCGTATCCCGCCTTTAAGCGATAATTGAGCAAGGTTATCACCAATGGCAGCAAAATAATCATCGTTCAGTTCACTGCGTAACATTACTAAGAAACGATGAAAGCCTTCCGACTGAAACTTATCTATATGCTCATCAGCCATTGCCCGAAGCTGGCGTAAATGTTTTGCATAAATACCCATCATACCAACCGAGCCTGACAAGACGGAAGAAGGACGGCTGGTGAAAACGCCGAACCAGCTATTTTTCCTGCTTTCAATAGCAGTAATGGAAAGCTCATAAATAGCCTGCACTATTTCCCTGAGAGCAATACAATCTTTAAGAATTTCCTGCCGGTATAAAATCGTTGCCGCATCATTTCCGATTGATGTATGAACTACCTTGCTTACTACTTCTGCCAGCAATTCATCCTTGCCGGACATACAATCGAACAGCACTTGCAGCTCCAGGTCTTTTGCCAATACATCCACATTCCAGGGCAAGGTTGCCTTGATATTGAAATCCTTGTCCCTGTATAGCAAATGTGGCTTCATGTGGTTATCCGGTCTTTTAGCTGGTCATAGGTAATGTGATATTTTTCTGCGATGGACAAGGCGTAAGCCATACCATCCGGTGCTTTGCGTATAACTTTAAAAGTTCGGGTAGCAGGATGGTCAGGCGCTACCATGCTCACCATGCTGATTGCCGTATCGCTGAGCGATACGAGTTCGTCAATAAAAGTTACCCAAACACAATAAGCATTCAGCCGTATAAGGTGTTGCATGATCTTCCGGCACAGAAAGAGCGCGTCCTGTAACGTGGTGGAGGAAAATATCTCGTTAAGAATGATGATACTGCGTTCCGATCCTGCCTCAACAATAGCATGGATTCTTACCAGGTCCTCTTCAAATTTGCTTCGGTGCGTTTCTATATCTTCCTCCCGCTCGAAATGCGTATAGATGGCATCAAACAACATAACCTGTACTTCGCTGCCGGGTACGGGACAGCCCAGGCAAGCCAGGTAATGCAGTTGTCCGAAGGTGCGGGCAAAAGTAGTTTTGCCGCCCTGGTTAGGACCCGATACAATAATGATGCGCTCCTTTCCCGTTAGCACAAAATCATTATACACAGGTGCTTGGTCTTGCTCTGCCAGCTTGTGTGCCAAAGTAATGTCGAAAGTTTCACGGGCATAAACACTTCCGGCTGTGCTAACCACTTCGGGATAGCAGAAGGTAGATCCGTGCGTCCTTATTTTATCGCAGTAATCTAAACAGCCGATGTAGAATTGTATTTCCCTATCAAAAGCCAGGACGATATTGTCTGTAAAATCCTGGTTGCTGCTATGGAAGTCGCATAGCGACTGAAACAATTCGGGGAACAAGGTGGCAACACCTTTTAGTATCAGCGCTTCCACATGGTTCATTTCCGTAGTAAAAGGAAATTCTTTCGTGTAATCTTTTGCTCCGGCAGTGTGAAATCTGTCATAGAGCTGTTCGGTTTCTTCGCTATAATCAGCTTGTGGCTCGTAAGGCAATACCCGCACAGTCAATTCCTGGGTATGCAGGTTGTATTTGACCTTTTGCAACCCTGACAAAATCTTTTCTCCCTTTGTGGCAAGCATGGTAAAAGGTTCTGAAGTAGTGTATGCAGACAGGAATTGCTTAAATGAACGTAACCCTTCAGAGGCTAACGGTAAAGCATCGAGTTGTTGATGCAACAGGCGCACACTGTCGCAATATGCTATAACGGCATCGAGGAACAGCCGTTCACGTTGATAGAGATGCGGGCAGTCGTGGGAATGTTGCAGCATCAGGCGCATTTGCTGCATGGAACGTGCAAAGCTGTCTATACTTGCCCGCACGTTCTCGTTCTCCAACTCTCGCATTACCTGTTGCCGGTATAAAATGGAACTTATGTCTTGTAAGCATGTATAAAAAAACGGTTTAAGATGGTATTCATCTTTCCCTTCGGTCATTTTATCAACAACCTGATCCAAATGCAAATCAGTGAAAATTGCGGGTATATTTTCATCGGTTGCATTCGCTGCATTGTTTTTATATAGTATGCTCTCAAATACCATAAGCGACTTATCATTGTTCTTTGCTCTTTAAATAGTCATCATACGCATTAGGCAAGCCTTCGGCTTTTATTTTTTCAATTACCTGCCATGTGTCGTAAGGCACATGCCTAAATTGAACCTGTACTGATTCGGGGGTGCTGAGGTCGGTACTGTTATGGATCTGTACCATGCAATAACTGGCATCCGTGCTGCCATTTTTAGACTTACCTACAGAACCGACATTGATAACGTGGCGATAAATTTTCCTGTTTTCTTCTTCGCAGAATATCGCCTTGTGATAGGATATGTGCGTATGCCCCATCAGTAAAATATCTGCGTTGATGCTGTCCATCATTTCCAGCAGGTATTCATCAGGTGTATCCTTTTGTACATATTCGTTGTTGGTAGATACGCTTCCATGTACCATTGCCAGCCTTACATGATGAAAAGGAAAACGAAACTCCAATTGCAGCATAAAAGGCAGTTCAGACAAATAGCGGCGATGCTCTTCGGAAATGATTTTATTCACCCGTTGAATGGATAAATGCCCGAAATGCTTTTGCGCTTCGTTGCTATATGAAAAAGGGAAATCATGACGGTGGTAGCCAATGCCTTCATCATGGTTGCCCTGAATGCAGGTAATATCGAGCTTGCGGATAAGGTCAATTACTTCGTTATCCCAACCGGCAAAATTCACCAGGTCGCCCAAACAATAAATATCGTCTGGCTGCTGCTGTTCAATATCTTTCAAAGCTGCTGTAAGAGCCGGTAGATTGGCATGTATATCGCTGATAAATGCAAGTTTCATACATTGATATTTTTACTATTATACATTTCCTTGTGTTGTATTTATGTTTATCCCGTTATAAGGCATCCTCCATAATAAACAGGTAAACCACTATTTTTAATCGCTTTTACTGCTTTGCCTAAATCGTATTTAATCCTGTAAAAGTCCACCTGAACCGCTTCAGGGTCTGTCAGTAAGGACTTGTTTGAATCAATAGTTAATAGTACATAACTGGGTCGCCAATCTCCGTCTTTAGGCTTACCAATAGAGCCGGGATTTAGCACATGCCTCTTAATAACATTCCCATTCTCTTCAACCGGAATGATGTGATGGTACGGAGCATGGGTGTTACCCATAATAAGCATGTCTGCGTCTGCCAGCTTCAATAATTCCGCAAAATCTTTTTTAGGTGAAAAATGGTACATCCTCTCATTAATACCTTTAGGAGTGCCATGTGTTAACACCATCGTAAAGGAAGTTCCATCTTTACCTGTAATCTTCAGGCGAAGACGCATAGGAAGTGCCGAAAGAAAGTTTCGATTATCTTCAGTTATATGAGAAAGTGTATATTCAATTGCTTCTTTGCCCCATTGCTTTGCCTCAGTAGATGTGTATGAAAATGGGAAAAAATGTTTTCCTTCTCCTATACCTGCATCATGATTGCCCTTTATGGTAGATATTTTTCTTTTACGAATTAGCTCAACTACTTCGTTGTTCCATACGTTTTGGTTCACCAGGTCACCCAAGCAATAAATGGTATTCACTTTTTGTGAATCTATTCCATTCAATACCTCTTCCAACGCAGGCAGATTGGCATGTATATCGCTTATAATAGCAAGTTTCATACTGTTGTCTTTAAAAGGTGATGTCCTTTATTTTTCACTCTATCAATATCGTGACTTTATCTGCTTTCCGTTTTTTAATGAGAAAATGTATAACTACGGCTATCATACTACCAATGACCATAGAACCCAATACATCACTGGGATAATGAACACCCAATACTATTCTGGAATATCCTATTGCTATTGCCCAAATCCATATTGGAACTAATAGCTGCCACTTAGGATAGAAGAGCAAAGACATGGATGTGGCGACTACAAAAGCATCGGCAGTATGACCCGAAGGGAAAGACGGGCTTCCGCCGGTAGAAAGTTTTTCAATCAGCTTATCCTGCACAAAGGGGCGCTCCCTGTTTATCGTGTATTTCAGCACGTTTACGATAACAGAGTTTGCAAGCAGAGCGCCAAGCACCTCCCAGCCCTTTCGTCGTAATAGAGTGTCTTTCTTCATAAATCCGCTTATTAAAACCAATAAACCAATCAATAAAGCCACCATATAAGCTGTGTCCGTTATTCCAACCAACAGGTTGTCGAATACTTTTATGCGATTTGTGTTTGTCCATTCTAATATTTGACAATCTCTTTCATACGGCGACATAATGAAATCACGTTCTTTTAATATGCTTAACTGATTTTAAATTTTTCTTTGTATTGTTTTATACTTCTTTGAATACACTCATACGCCTGCTCCTTACCATACATATTGCCTACCCTGACCGTTTTATGTTCCAGTGCTTTATAGCCTTCAAAAAAGTTTTTCAGTTCATCCATGTGATGCTGAGGGAGGTCTTGCAGATCGTGAATATGTTCGTAAGCCGGATCATGTGCCGCTACGGATAATATCTTGTCGTCAATGCCATGCTCATCTTCCATGTGCATGATTCCTATTACCCGAACATCTAAAACACAGAGCGGAACAATTTCATAAGAACACATGACCAGTATATCCAGCGGATCTCCATCGTCAAAATAGGTTTGAGGAACCAGCCCATAATTCATGGGATAGTGCATGGAAGAATAGATAACCCGGTCTAATTTTAATAAGCCCGATTCTTTATCCAGTTCGTATTTCATGCGGCTGTCTTTCGGAATTTCAATAACCGCTTTGACAACTTCCGGTGCATTATTGCCGATGCTGATATGCCAGGGATGTATGACTTGCTGATATTGTTGCATACTGCTACTACTGGTTTTTAAATGTTTTAATGCCTGCAAATACTGCCTTGTTACCTAATTCTTCTTCTATACGCAAAAGCCTGTTGAATTTGGCAATCCGTTCACCCCGGCAACCACTTCCTGTTTTCAAATGCCCTGCGCCTGAAGCGACGGTTAAATCTGCAATAGTGGTATCTTCTGTTTCTCCGCTACGGTGCGATATAAAACAGTTATAGTTGTTCTGTTTAGCCAATTCAATTGTCTGGAATGTTTCGGTGACAGTTCCTATCTGGTTTAGCTTTATAAGCACCGAATTACCTATTTTCTGCTGAATGCCTTTTTCAAGGATAACAGGGTTGGTGCAGAAAATATCATCACCAACAAGCTCAGTTTTACTTCCGAGCCTTTGTGTCAGTTGCTGCCATCCTTCCCAATCATCTTCTCCTAAGCCATCTTCCAACAGTACAATTGGGTATTGACCCAGCCAGCTTTCCCACAAATCAATCATTTCGGCAGTTGTCATGTGTTTTTTACTGGTGTCTTTAAAAAACACGTACTGACCATTCTGCCATAATTCGCTGCTGGCTGGGTCAATGCACAGGGAAATATCCTTTCCCGCTTTATATCCTGCTTTGTGGATAGCTTCGAGGATAATCTCTACTGCTTCCACATTTGATTTAAGATTGGGCGCAAATCCACCTTCATCGCCTACACCCGTATAGTAGCCTTTCGTTTTCAGAATATCTTTGAGCGCATGGAAAGTTTCTTCGCCCATGCGTATAGCTTCTTTAAATGAAGGCGCATGATGAGGCGCAATCATGAACTCTTGAAAATCTACGTTGTTGTCAGCATGTCTGCCCCCATTGATTACGTTCATGCAGGGTACTGGCAGCGTGTAGGAATTTTCATTACTAAACTGCCGGTATAATGGAATTTGCTTAAATGCAGCGGCAGCATTGGCATAGGCAATAGAAACAGCCAGTATGCCATTTGCACCCAGCCGGGATTTGTTTGAGGTTCCGTCCAGGTCAATCATCAGCTTATCTATTTCCTGCTGATGGGTAAGGCTTTTGCCGATAAGGGCTTTGCTGATAACGAGATTGACGTTATTAACCACAACGGAAACCCCTTTGCCATTGTAACGCTTCTTATCTCCATCACGTAACTCTACTGCTTCTTTTCCTCCCGTACTTGCACCGGAGGGCGAAATACCGCGACCTCTAAATTTATTATCCAATTCTACCTCAGCTTCTACTGTAGGATTGCCTCTTGAATCGAGTACCTCTCTTGCATGAATTTTTGTAATCTTCATAATTAATTTTTATTTCTTACGGACTAAGACCATAGTGTATTTTAAAATCAGTTTACCCAATGTGTTTGCTGGTTATATTCTATTTTTTTGAGCCGTTGCTCAAATTCAAACAGCTTATACAGGATCAATCCCATATAATCCTGGGCTGTAACATTTGCAAGCAGCGCTTGTTCCTGCAACCACTGCTTCATTTGCTCCATTTCTTCCTGCGATATATTGTCTATTGCCATCTTCATAACATTTCAAAATCAGCGTTATTTCTTCCGTTTCCTTCTCCTTCAAGATAACTTGGCTCATCTTCGTCTTTCTTCTTTTCAAGTCTTTCGTTTTCTAATTTCCTGTCCAATGACCATTCTTTTAAGTAATCAGCATCAAAGAGTTTTGGCACAGTAGGCGCTTGCAGCAATTCAATCTTTTTCCTTGTAGGACTAAGGAAATAGGCAATGAAACAGGCAAATGCGTAATAAGAAGTATATTCCGCTCCGAACAGTTCCATGCCGAGGATCGTAGCGGCAAAAGGAGTATTGGCAGAACCGCCTAACATGGTAATAAAGCCTAAAGCGGCAAACAATGGAACAGGAGCATTAAAAAGGACAGCTAAGACACTGCCCAGCGTAGCGCCAATAAAAAGAAGGGGTGTGATCTCACCGCCTCTGAAGCCAAAACTCAATGTTATTACAACAAAAAGAAGTTTGATTAGCCAGCTCCAGGTATCTGCTCCGCCTGCATTAAACGCCGATGCAATACTTACTGTATTTTGACCTAAACCGGTTGCACCAAGCCCTAAATATTCCTGTGTGCCAAATACGAAATACAGTGCGACGAGGAGTATCCCGCCGATGAACGGAATTACCCATTTAGGTAACACTGATTTATCTATCCCTTGCTTCAGGTATTGCAATACGAGGTAGAACAAGCAACACAATAGTCCCATTATTACACCGACTGCTCCTGCCTTTGCCAATAATAAAAGGTCGGGAGTGAATTTGCCATCGAACATCGGATGGCTTTGGGAAGCAAAAATGTATTGAAACTGCGTTAAATGAACTCCCCAATAATTACAGGTCAGTGTACCGACGATACTGGCTACAATGCAGGGAATAAGGGCATTGTAAGGGAAAGTGCCTTCACGCACTATTTCGAGTGCAAAGAAAGCACCGGCTATGGGCACACCAAAAACAGCCCCGAATGCAGCCGCAATACCCGAAGTACAAACCACTTTAAATTGTGGTTCGCTTAGTTTGAACAGCTTTGCAGAAAGGCGGCTAAGGCTTGCACCTATTTGAAAGGTAGCACCTTCACGCCCTGCAGAGCCACCAAATAAGTGAGTGATAATTGTAGTTAAGAAAATAGGCAGCGAGGATTTTTCTGTTATGCCGTTGCTCTTAGCATGAATGTTTTGGAAAACAATATTGCTGCTGGTTTCACGGAATGCCCTGATGATAAAGTATATGACTATACCGGCGACCGGGAGAAACCATATAATTTGCGGATGAGATAATCGGACTGCGGTTACTTTGTCAATTGACCATAGGAACAGGGCAACAACATTGCCGATAATAAATGCAGAAGGTAGTGTCAGAAGTGACCACCAAAAGACTTTTTTAATGACAGACAAGTTGCCTGCGTACTGCTGAGATAATTTCATGCCTACTGAATTAAATTAATTACTTAATCTATCCTGTAGGCGTCATCGTCCTTCTTACAAGGCGGTTGATTTGGTGGACACCATCACCAGTCTTTACAAAGATAACAATTTATTCCATTCTTGGAGGTGTTATTAATACCGGAATAGTCGAGTGACGAATAACGTATTCTGCAACTGAGCCGGTCAATATTTTTCCTATGGCTGTACGTCCGTGGGTTCCCATAACAATCAGGTCTGCCTCCCATTCTTTAGAAATGTTGATGATTTCCTGTTCCGGAAACCCCTCCGGTGTAAAACGCTCTATACGGTCAACCCCATTATATAAACGAATAAATTGCTCGATTGTTTTCTCTGCTTCGTTTAATAAAACAGTTCCGCTTTGCTGGGGTGTAATGCCTAAGTCTGCATTAATCACCTCTTTTGATTTATCTACCACATACAATAATCCAATGGTAGCCCTCAAAGCATGTGCCAACGCAAAACCTGCCTTTGCTGCTTTCATTGAATGGGCGCTATTATCAATGGCTATCAGTATTTTTTTATAGTGTGCTTCCATAACTTTGCTATTAATTTATTTAACAATAGTAATTCCTCCCATCGTAGCGAATAATCCTGCAATTACACTTAGCAGTATGTACAGAATAAAGTAGGTATAATTGCCCTGCCTGAACAAGCTGATACCTTCATACGAAAAGCTGGAGAAAGTTGTATATCCGCCGCATAAGCCCGTTATAAGAAACATCCTCCATTCCAGAGTTAACGTAGCATATTTATTAGCGAAGCCGTATAATAGCCCAATAACAAAGCAACCGGTAATATTGACCAGGAAAGTACCTGCCGGAAAAGTAATGTTGACCAGTTTACTTACTCCAAGCTGCACCAGATACCGGAATACGCTACCGATACCTCCGCCGAGCCATATCATTAGTATTGCTTTCATGTTCCATTTATTCGACATCCCAAAATTCAACCTCTTTAAAGATCACTACTTTTTCACGTAGTAAATCCTGGTGCTTCAGGAAAAATGCTTCCAGCTTTTCCCTTTTGTCCACCAGTTCCACGCACATTGCCAATTTTGAATTATCGCCTTCCACGCTAAAAGTAATTACTTTCCCATCAGTGGTAAAACTGGTATGGGTGCTGTGCGCAGCAGCGTTGATGATACCTTCTTTTCTTGCATCCTGGATCAAGTGCATGTAGGTGGATTTTGGAAACAGTTTACGGAACAGGCTTCTTGTACCGTGCTGTACCTTATGCGCCGGTGCTATGTAAATCTCCAGCTTGCCTAACGAATGGTGTTTGACTTTCTTTACCATAATTTTCTGTTTTTGATACGTTTTTGTCTTACCTCATGTAAGGTTTCATTAGTATGATGATTCAATTTGGTTACTTTGGAAACGCCGATTCTCTGAGCGTGGTAAATGCCTGAATGCCCGCTGAAATAGTAAGCGGTAAAACAAGCTACCGCATAATAGAGCGCATTGTCTGCACCGAATAGTTCTACGCCCATTATGGTGCAGGCAATAGGGGTGTTGGTAGCTCCCGCAAACACCGCTATAAATCCAAGTCCTGCCATCAGGTCAACTGGTGCGCCGGTTAATGTAGCAATGGTATTTCCCAATGCAGCACCAATAAAAAATAACGGCGTTACTTCGCCACCCTTAAAGCCTGTTCCAAGCGTAATAGCGGTAAACAGCAATTTCCATAGCCAGCTATAATAAGTAGCGCCACCCGGAGTAAAGCAGGTAGTAATAGAAACGGCGTTCGGATCAGGATTTTTTACACCGAGGCTAAGGTAATCCTGTGTTCCCAACAAGTAAGTAAATACTATAATGGCAAGTCCGCCTGCTGCCGGAATAAGCCACTTTATTTTAATCCACCTGTTACTGTAATTTTTGATGGTATGAGAGAGTTCGGCAAACATATATCCTGCCAGACCAAACGCAACACCGGCTATTATTGCCTTGATTAATAACAGGAAGTCAAAATGGAAATAACGGAAGAAAATGATACCCTTGTCTGTGAAATTGATTTGATAATGGGTATGATGAATACCCCAGGCGGAACAAACAATGTCTGCCAGCACACTGGCAATAAAACAGGGCATCAGGGCATCGTGCTTGATCCTGCCCAGCGCCAGCACTTCTAAGGCAAAAATAGCGCCTGTAATGGGTGTCCCGAACACCGCGCCAAATCCTGCGGCAATACCCGTCATCAGCAGTGTTTTTACATCTTCCTGCGAGAGTTTGAGCCTTTTAGCAAAAAACTGGGCTAAACTACCACCAATCTGAACTGCCGTGCCCTCCCTGCCAGCAGAGCCGCCGAACAGGTGTGTAATAACGGTGGTAAGCAATACCAAAGGAGCCATCCTGAACGGTACGCCGCCGCCCGGATCATGTATCTCATCCATAATGAGATTATTGCCGCCTTCGGCATTTTTGCCTGAAATTTTATACAGGAAGTAAATCAATATCCCTGCAAGCGGTAAAAGAAACAGCAGCCAGGGATGAGCAAAGCGGAAGTTCATGGCTTTGTCGAGCAGCCATAAAAAGAGTGCAACGAGGGAGCCTACCGTTAAAGAAACAGGGAATACTAAACAGGTCCACTTAAAGAGATAAGAGACAATAAAAACGTGTTCAAAGGAGGTCTTTAGCCTTTTCATTCCTACAAATTATAAATTGAATATTAGATAAATCCAATAATTTGTAGGCGCCATTAGCTCAAAATAATGAGCGGTTCAAGTAGGAAGACACCATTTCCTATTGCAATAAGGATACAAAAATAATATTTTTTTGCAAAAAAATCCTATTTCACTTATATTTTGTCGAAGAAGCTAAAGATCTCGCTGCTATACTGATTTATCCCCCAACCGCATTTCGTTTATAAAACCTGATTTTTACGGCATCCAATAAAAAGCCAGCAACAATAACAAGCGTCAGAACGCCGAAAACCGAAACGGGTGTAACAGCTTTCATCAGAATACCATTAAGTGCGAGAATGGATGATACCACTATATTTCCCAATGTAACAACAATCACCAACCGGCTTGGAAGAAAAGACCAAAAATGTTCCCTTACCCGTGTAATGTATATTGTTGCCTGTGCTGAATAAATGAGGTACAGAAACATCAACGTTTGAATTTGCGGAAATGGAAATTTCAATACTTTAAGTGTTACCCAAAGAATGACAAATGCAAGCGCCAGCCAACCCGCAGCCAGGATACCGGAAAGTTTGGAAATGGACTTTACATCCCATTGTTCCAATGTTGGCGAAACCCATGCACGGTCTGTTCCGAGTGTAATGGTAACAAGGTCATTGAACACAACTATCAGCACAATTAGGCTTAACGGAACAACAAAATCTCCAGTTGCTATATAGCCGATTGTCAGCAGCACTGCAAGCTCTATGGTTCTTGTAATCTTTGTAATCGTCCATGTCATCATCCTGCGGTACACACGCCGCCCGCCGTGGATTATTTTCACAATGTCCTGAAGTCCGGGATTGGTCAGCACCACTTTTGCAGAGGCTTTAGCAACATCGGTGGCGGAACTAACGGCAATGCCAACTTCTGCCTGTTTAAGTGCAGGTGCATCATTAATACCATCTCCTGTCATACCCACAGTTAAGTTCAACTTTTGAAGGGCTTGTATGATCTGGTATTTTTCTTCGGGATAAACGTTGGCGATACCATCATAGTTAAGAGGCGCTTGCAGTGCAGCGGATAAATTATCAATGCGCTCTCCCAGATTTAATTTTCGAGCGATAACCTTTGCCGTTGCAGGTGTATCGCCGGTAACCATTAATAGCCGGATACCTAAGTCTTTAATGGCTTGCACCAATGTTGCAGCATCGTCCCTGGGCAAATCAGCAAGCGTTAATAAACCACGTACTGTAATATTTCCTTCCGCTCCAACGGCAACAGCCAAAACCCTCCCGCCATTTGCTGCCATCTCTGCAACCTTGTCTTTGAACAGTGGTGCGGAAGCCGCATACGCTTCCATAACAAACGGAGAGCCGAGTATTATCTTTTGTACCTGACCGTTTTGCCGTATGTATGCTTCGGAACATTTTTTAATTGGGTTAAAAGGGTTGTACTGTTCCCGTACAAATGGGTCAAGGGAACGCTTTTTCAGTTCCTGCAAAATGGCAATGTCAATAGGATTTTGTGAAGAAGCATCGCAAGCTGAGGCTGCATAAGCCAGCAGTTCATTTTCACTATTACCCGAAAGGGAAAAGATAGAAGCAATTATAGGTTTGTTTTGTGTCAGTGTGCCGGTTTTATCTATACAAAGTACCTGCATTGTTGCAGCTTCCTGGATGGCAGTCAAACCGGTAACCAAAACACCTTCTTTTGCCAATACACGGGCTTCAACGGCATTAGCGACAGTAAAACTTGCAGGCATTGCGACAGGTACTGTAGCAATTACCAATACGACAAGAAATGGCAAAAGTGGAAGTATGGCATAACCGTTAAAAAGAGCAGCAGCCAAAAGCATAGCAGCGAGAATTACATCAACAATTGCCAAATAACGCACTACCGTAAACAAAAGCTGTTGAAGATGACCGGGGGCAGATGCCGTTTTCACCAATTCAGCCGTTTTCCCGAAAAAGCTATGTGACCCGGTTGCTGTTACTAAAGCAACAGCTTCGCCAGTACGGACTACAGAACCAGAATAAATAACTTCCTTTTCTGAACGTGTTACCGATGCGGACTCTCCGGTAAGCACAGACTGATCTAACTCCACACTGCCGTGAGTAATAGTGCAATCTGCCGGAACAATGTCGCCCGTCTTTATGTGAATACAATCGCCAGGGACAAGTTTTCTTGCCGCGAGAAACTGCCAAATGCCGTTGCGAAGAATACGGACGGTAATCTGTAGATGCTGTTTCAAAAAACCAACAACTTTCTGTGCCCTGCGTTCCTGTGTTTCCCCTACAGTGGCGCTAAAGAGTAGCAGGACTGCAATCACAGATGCCTGAAGAATTTTACCTAAAAAAACCTCCAGTATCAACGCAGCTTCAAGTGTCCAGGGAATAGGACCCCAAAGACGTTTCAAAACACCCCAAAAGGGATGGGCTATCTCTTCTGTTATTTCATTATATCCAAATTTGGCTAAAGCTGCCTTCACTTCTGCATCGGTAAGCCCTGTTGCCTGAATAGTTGTTTCCAGACTTTCAGATTTTGTTCCTTCGCTTTGTTTATTATTAGATTCATCGAGCATTGTTGCGCTTATAAAATGTTCTGAAATAAATCAAATACTTCTACTTTCATTAAATACGCTTTATGATGGGAAAATCAGCACTACGGTTCCTGCTATGATCAAAATCGCTCCAATTGCCGTTTTAAGGGTTAGTGCTTCTCCCAAAAAAAGAACAGCTAAAATGATAGTCAAAGCCACACTTAATTTGTCAATAGGTGCTACCTGTGATACTTTGCCTAACTGTAATGCTTTAAAATAAAATATCCACGACAAACCTGTTGCAACACCGGATATGACTAAGAACAGAATATTTTGCTTGGATAAATCGGCTATCCCTTTGGTTTCTTTTCGTGCAAGCACAATTCCCCATGCTACCAGCAAAATAACAATAGTCCGTATGGCTGTTGCCAAATCGGAGTTTACGCCTTTAATGCCTACTTTGGCAAATATGGCTGTTAAAGAAGCAAACAAGGCTGAAAGTAAAGCGTATATCCACCACATAAAGAATAATTAATTTTATTACTATTGAATAAGCGATTTATGGGTATGTTTATTCCACTTATACCTATGCGTCCAATAGGAAACTTTTGTAGATAATATACCTATTCCGGCAGCAACGAGTACATCACTTAAATAATGTTTATTGTTTACTATGCGAAGCGCCCCAACTGTTGATGCCAACCCATAAGATAAATAAGGAACCCATTTATACCGATAGCCGTATTCTTCCGATAACATAGCCGCAGCAGCAAAAGCCTGAGCGGTATGACCGGAAGGGAAAGAAGTATATGCGCTGCTGTCGGGGCGTAAAATGTGTGATGATGTTTTTAAAGCAGTAACTGCAACCATCATTACTATTTCGCTTTTTAATAAAATGGCTGACCTGTTTAGAATATCAGTTTTGGGCTTCATGCCCACTGCTTCAAAACCGTAGGTTAATACGATTGGTGAAAACTGTAAATAATTATCAAGGCTTGTTCTGAACTTGGGAATATGTTCGTTTCGCTCCTCTACTATTTCGTTTTTAATGGATTCCCGCCCATTTCCATTAACGCTGAAACCTGTTCCAATTAAGCTCACAGGAATTACAACTCGTCTAAAAGTGTATTGAAATGGTTTATTCTTAAACGTACTATCAGCGTTTTGTGCATGACCTGCTGTAACACAAGCACAGGCGAACAAAAGGACAATATACTCTCTAAAGAAATTAGCGGTCATGACCTGGCTTTTTCTCTTTACGGGAATAAATGATGCGTATGAAAGTCGGAAACACGAACAGCAACAAAGGAATGCCTGTAACAAAGCCTCCAATTACAGCAATTGCCAACGCCTGTTGCATTTGCGCTCCCATGCCTATACCGAGCGCCAGCGGAAGCAATGCTAAAATAGCCCCTATAGCTGTCATTAATTTTGGACGGATTCTTAGTGCCAAAGCATAATTGACTGATTTGCTTACATCCCCATTCGACAAGCGCATATTGTACCGGAACTGATTGACCGTGAAAATGGCGTTTTCAGCAATGATACCCACAATCATAATGATCCCTGTATAGCTGCTTACATTGAGCGGAATGTGTGTGAGGTACAAAGCGAACAAACAGCCAGGAATGCCTAAGACGGAAATGCAAAGCACTAAAATTGACATGCCCCATTCCCTAAACAGAAACAACAGTACCGTGAACACGAGCAAACAGGCAGCAACGAGAATGGTAAGCAGCTCCTTAAAGGATTGCTGTTGCTCTGCATACGCCCCACCAAAATTGACATAGTACGCCGGTGGTAAATTGAGCTGTCTGGAAAAACTCTCTTTTAGCTCTTCTACAGCACTTCCCAAATCCCGGTCTGACAGCCTTGATGTAAGCACAACACATGATTTCAGGTCTTCACGCTTATAATCAATTTCTCCCTTTTCCGTTTTTATATCGCAGAAAAAAGAAAGCGGTTTTAAACTTCCATCAGGCAAAAAAATCATCTGCTTCTTTATCTTGTCAATGTCGTTGTCCTGGTAATTGGCAACACGCAAGCGTATCTTGCGCATTTGTTCGCCATCCTGGATCTGTCCTACCTGTAGATTGCCCAACATGGAAGCCTGTACCGGCGAAGGTTCTGTTATAGTTGCATTATCCCCCAACACAACGCCTTCCGTGTACATTTTTAGCTGGCTTTGGAAATCTGAAAGAGATATGCCGTACTGTGCCAGCTTTACATCATTCGGTAAGATGATGACCGACGGACCGGCGGAAATCATACCGTTAGAAACGTCAACCAAACCTTTGGTGTGCCGCATGATACTATCTGCTTTGCGTCCAAGTAATTCAAGTTGCTTTTGATTGTCTCCGAATATTTTTACCTCTATAGGGCTGGGTGTACTCATCAGGTTGCCGAGCAAATCCTGTATGCGCTGTCCAAATTCAATATTCATTACTGGAACAGACGATTGAATGTTCCGACGCAAGTCATTAATTATATCGGTTGTTTTTTGCTTCCGGCTTTTCTTCAGTTGAATTAAATAATCTCCGTAATTAGGTGCTACATTTCTGAAATCGAGCCTTAACCCTGTTCTTCGGGAATAACTTTCCACGTTTGGATTAGCCAGAATAATTTTTTCCATTTTCTGACATAGCTGGTCTGTTTCCTCAATAGCTGTTCCACTGGGAGAGAAATAATCAAGTACAATCGTTCCCTCATCTAACTCCGGCAGAAACCCCGTTTGTAATTTGCCTGCGGCAAACCATCCCGCAATAATCAGAACGATAATAAAGGCAAATGCCAGCCAGGGTATTTTATACAGGTCGGTAAGCCATTTGTATCTGCTCAGGCTTTCCTGTTCACTATGCACATGCGCCCCTTTATGCGGTCTGTAACCAATAAGCAAATGCAGTACAGGCGTTACAATCCAGGTGGCAAAGAAGGAGCAGACCAATGTCAGTTCCATTGTTTTTGCCAGCTCTTTGAAGAATGCGCCAGCCAACCCACCCATCATAACGAAAGGAAGGAAAATAACGATGGTACTGAGCGATGAACCCACCATTGCAGGAAACAGATCCTTAATAGCGTCTTTTACTACTTCAAACCTGTCTTTTTCCGGCTTGTCTTCATGCACACGGTAAATCTGTTCTATAATGACAATAACATCATCAATAAAAAGCCCGACAGCGGCAGCGATACCTCCCAAAGACATTACATTGATGGTAATGCCCGATAATCCCAATGCAATTACTGTAAAGCCCAGCGTTACAGGTAAGGTCAGAATTACTACCGTACTGGCTCTCCAGGAACGCAGGAAAATGATCACTACAAGTATGGCAAGTAATAACCCCTCCAGTATGGTATGGATCACGCTGTTGATACTGTCATTTACGAAAGCTGATTGATTGTAATAAGGACGCAGCGTAATTCCTTTGGGAAGTAATTTTCTTATTTCAGCAGCTTTTGCATCCGCAGCATCTGCAAACTGAACGAGATTGACACCAGGCTGCTTTACCAGATCTACAATGACCCCTTGACGACCATTGGCGTTGATGATATTAAATTCCGTTTGCTGTTGCAGTTCCACTTTGGCAAAATCCCGCAAGCGGATGAGGCGCTGCGGTGTATTCTTGACAACTACGTTTGCCAGTTCTTCCGGGTCGTTAATACGATTATCAGTTAAGGTCAGGTACAGCCTGCGGAAATTTGACATTTTTCCATTGGACAAAACGTAGTTGTTTTGTTTGAAGAGTTGTATCAGGTCATCAGGCTTAATTCCAAACGAAGACATTTTTATAATGTCCGGTACAATTTCAAATTCCTTTGTTTTGCCTCCACGCAGTATGACGGTAGAAATCCCCTCGATTTGTGAAAACAGTGGGCGAACGGTATTCATGGCAAGATCACGTAAACCGATTAGCCCTGTACTTTCCTGCTCACTTTCCAACGTAAACCCGTAAACAGGGAATAACGATTGGTTATAACCTTCTACCGCTATATTAGTTCCCGCAGGAAGCAGGTTTTTAATTTCATTCAGCCTGCTTTCAATCTGTAATCTTGCATTGTCAACATCCACACCCCAGTTGAAATAAATCTGAACATCAGAACTGCCTCTGCTCGTTACGCTTTTCACAACCGTTACACCCTTTACTCTTTTAACGGCGCTTTCGATAGGTTTTGTTACCGTGATCATCATGCGGTCAATAGGTGTAGATCCAACATCCGCAATCAGTTTCACTTTAGGGAACATCACTTCCGGGAACAACGCTGTTTGCATTTTGCTGTAAGTAAACAGCCCAAGCGATACCAGCAATAATCCGATAAACAGGAAAGGCTTGCTGTATTTTTTATAATAATTTCTTTGCTCCATATAATCAGGCGTGTATTTAGAACTATCTGAAAACTACTATTTCAACACTTTTACCAAAGCTGTATCACTAAGACCGTAGTTGCCGGAAACAAGTATTTTATCATTGTTGTTGAATATTGGACTTTTGATTTCTATCAGGCTGTCATTTTGCGCTCCGGTAGTTACCGGAATCTTTATAGCCGTAGAATCGTTTACCAGTTTCATCACCCAAAACCGTTGCATCAGTTCATCGCTCAATACCGCAGTTTTGGGCAGCATGGTAGCATCGCTGTTTTTATAAATAACCAGCTTTGCTGTTGCGATAATGCTTTCCGGTATGTACATATTCGTTTCAGGCTTCGCCATATAAGGAATGGTTTGTAAGCCTGTATTTGCCTGTATGATGGGGGTTTCCAGCCTGGCATTGATATTCGTATTATCCGGCAACGTGATCACACATGATGTATTTGATTTCACGTATTTGCTGTATTCATACGGAATATTAAGCTGGAAATAGAGGCTGCTGATGTCTGAAATATTGCAAAGCGCACCGCCTTCTGCTACAAATACGCCTGTTTGAGATTGAGGTATAGCGGTAACTACACCACTCATAGGCGCATACACGTTGATCAATCCATAGTTTTGATTGGTTTCATCACTATTGAGATCGCCTAATGCTTTACGCTCTTTGGTTTCCAGTGTATAAAGAAGCTGTCCTTTACTAACACGGTCATTAAAATTGATTTTCACAAAATGAACATAACCAGCCACCGGAGCAGTTACGGTATTGTGTCGCAGGTATTGTGCGGTGGCAGAGAGCTGTTCGCTATGTACCATTGTTCCTGTTTGAATAGTGGTTACGCTGACAGTTGAGCGGGGTGTAACATCCTCCTGATTGTTTTGCTTGTGATTGCAGGCAGTAAAGAATGCAATGATTAATAACGAAAAGAATATGAAACGCATGGTAGCTTTATTTAAAAGAGTATTTACCAATTCCAATAATTATAGTTGTTTATCGCAATCAAACGGTTTGTTTGTAATGCTATTCGGCTAAACTGCAAAGCAGCGCTGCTTCGCAACACAGTTATGTATTCTATAACAGAGCTTTGCCCGTTTGTTATCTGCCTTTGATAGTAACTGAGCAGCGTATCATAATCGCTGATTTGCTGCTGTATAGATTGTAGCTGTTCATCTATCGAGCGGATAGCTTGCATCAAAGCATTTTTTCGGCTCTCATTTTTCTGATTAAAGAAATCGCTGTTGATAGCCGTAGTTTGTTGCAGCAGTTTGGTCTTTTGGTCGTTCAGTTTCTTTTGATGACCGTCAAAGAATTTTTGTGTAAACCGGATACCAACCTGCCACCCCAGGCGTTTATACATATCGGGCGCATACACCGCATTTAATCCTGCCGATGAGTAAAGGGAAACCACGGGTTTGTATTGAGTGTTAAACAGCTTTTGGGAAGCGCTGAGGCTTAAACTGTCCAACTGATATTGTTTTACGAAACCTGAATTATTTATATCAGCGGCATTTGTCAGATCGAGGCTGACTACGGCAAGGCTTACCGTTGCAGTATCTGACATGCCACAAATACTATACAGCTCCAGTAAGTGAACCTTATAGCTGTTTCGTAAGGATTGTATATTAGTCTCCTGTTGTTTTAATTCAATTTCCAGCACTTTATAATCACCCTGCTTTGCCAGCCCGTTTGCAGACAATTTCCTGGTGATACTTATTTGCTGCCCAATAATATCCACGATATGGGCTACTGCCTCCTGCTGGTGTACATCCTGAAGGCAAAGAAGGTATTGGTCCGTTACCAGCTTTTCCAATTCATGCTTGCTAAGCGTGGAGTTATTGGATAAGATCTGATTTTGAAGTGTTGCCTGTTCGTTTACCGCATTGATACGTTGTTGGTTGAATAATGGCTGGTCAAAGGTGATCAATCCTCTGTACAGTCCGCCATTCGTTGCGGACAGATCGTAGCCGTAATAGTCTGTAATGGTCTTGGACGGATTTAATTTTAAGCCGGAATTTCCAGGGTCACTGGAATATATCGGCGCAAACAGATAATTCACTTCTGTACCTATTGCCGGTTTAGTTAAAGCAGCAACCAGCCTTTGGGCATCCAATTCATTTGCCTGCGACTGGATATTGTTTGTTTTCAACAGCGGAGAATTTTGAAATGCCTGATTAACAAAATCAGATAGTTGTTTTTGTCCAAACGCTTTACCGCCTGACGAACCCGCCGCCAATAAAAAAAGGAAAACCAACTTTTTAATCATGATTACTTATTCTTAGATGAACGCATAGCGTAATTCAAGTCATTGTGCCATTCAACAACCAACCACACCATTTCGGAAGTGCGTACATCCCAAAATTTACCTACACAGAAAGACAGGGCGAAGTTATCCGGCTGATTTTGGAGAATTTCTGGATTTCAAAAAATAGTCAAGGCAAAACAGATGGTTCAAAACCTGATAGATAGCGCAGCTATTTGTCTATTGCATATATCCTTAGTTCGGCAGCTTCTTTCTCTCTTTGCGGAACAGCAAGAAATAGGCGTTTTAGCTCCGGTGAATACAAGGAAGTTCCCGCACCTATTGCTGTTGGTTTGTCGTCTGCAACATAATAACTGTCGGCATTTCTTTGCCGGATTATATCAATGAAACCTTCGCCACAGGATATATAAATCAAAGAATCTTTTCGGTTGAAATAAATTCCATCTGCATTTTTGTGAATGGATATGTTGCTAACCGATTTTCCGTTTTCCGTATTGAAAACTATAAATTTGCCCGGTTCGCAAGCAACGAAAAGACGGTGATTAATTTTGTCTAAAGCCATCGGTACATTTTCAGTTGATTCTGTAACCTGCCATTCTGTTAGCACTTTATTAGTCAATCGGTCTATAACTTCGACTGCATTTTTTGAAGGAATGTTGACATATATTCGATTGCTATCCAACTCGAATTGTTTTGGGAAATTTGTTAGTGGAATTTCCCCTCTGATTTTATCCTCTTTACAATTGATAATGGCTAAAGCCCCAAAGGATTTTCCCACGCCTACATATAGTTGTTTCGTAGCTGTATCAAACCGGAGATTATTACATTTTTCTTTGAATGAATAAAATCTAAGTGGTTTATAAGAGGTGGCGTCTAATAGGGTTACTTTTGCATCGCCGGCGGTTGAAACATATAGCCGATTTGTTTCAGGACGATAAACAATCCATTTAGGCTCATTAAGATTAGGTATGCTTATGAGTGGTTTACTATTCTTTAAGTCTATCACTTCAAGAGTATGATTGTCCTCAGCAGCTAAAAATAATCGTTGCCCTGTCGCATCTAAATCCATGAGATCAAAACCTCCTTTTACATTATCCAGCTTGATGGAGGATATAAGCGATAGTGATCCGTGCGTTAAAGGTGAATTTTCATTTTGAGGAATTTTGTCTTTATTACCTGTGTTAAAGCCATTACATGCAGATAAAGCAATTGTTGAAACCAGTAAAAAATTGAGCGGAACAGGAGCGCCTAAAATTCTCATCTTCAATAGTATTTGAGTGAACAACTTATTTTCAGATAAAGTTGCACGCCTAATGTTGGAGAATTTCTGTATTTCAAAAAGCAATTGTAAAAATATGCAGAGCGGCTTCAAAGCGATATCGGATATCCCAATTATTCCTTTCACAAATCTCTTTAGCTATAGCTAAGCCTAAGCCGCTACTCCTGGCATCTGTTGAATTTTTTTTGAACCGGTCAAAGACTGTACGACCGTCCAGCGCTTTCCCTGCGCCTGTGTTTGCTATTGAAAAGCAGTTCGCTTCCAGCTTTATATTGATTTTTCCGTTTTCGATGTTGTGCCTGATTGCATTCAGGAACAGGTTGTTGATCATTATTTCAGTAAGCACCTTGTTGGTATTCAGGCTTACCATGCTGTCTGATTCCATTGTAATAGACAGCTTTTTGCTTTCAGCTTGCTCTGTAAAATAGGGAGTTATTTCTTTGACAATATCATTGAGCGTGAATGAAGAAACTTCTGCAAACTGCTTGTTTTCTATTTTAGCAAGTAACAGGAGATTTTTGTTGATGCGTGTAAGCCGGGACACCGATTCGTATAATGAATGCAAAACAACAACCTGGTCTTTTCGCAGAGAATTGTCTTGCAATAATAAATCTAATTTAGATTGAAAGATGGCTAACGGTGTTTGCAATTCATGCGAAGCATTTTGCGTGAAGGCTTTTTGCGTATCATAAGACTGAAGGCTATGTTGTATAAGTTTCGTAAGCCTGTTGTTCAACTGGCTAAACTCGGTCACTTTTGTTGCTGAAAATTCAGGCTGGTTATGCAGCTCTATATTGAACTGCTCTATTTTGTGCAGCGTATCGTAAAATGGTTTCCATAGCCTGTTAGATACGAACCCTGTTATGAAAAAAATGACCAAAAGCAATGCAAATAATATCCCTATGTAAATCCAGACAATAGTTCTTATCAAATCATCGGATTCCACAAGATTAAGCCGGATCATCAGCACAAACGGCTTTCCTTCAATGACAATATCTTTATATAAAACACGATAAGGCTCCCATTCGGGAACCAAAGCATCATAAAAAACCTGCTGAGTAATACTGTCTTTGGGAGTGCTTTTTACCGTGTCGGGTAAAATACGGGTGTCCCTATTAAATTGATTCCATACAGGAATGTCACTTATGTGAAGTGACTTACGGTTATTGGTTTCAAACTCATCCCTTCGTAATAAAATAGCCTCATCCACATCATCCCTGTACAGTTTTTCCATTGTCCAGTAAATGAATGGGGCGCTTAGCAACAGGATAACCGTAGCAAAGAAGGAGTAGTATAAGAGTGTCTTGTTAAGTAAACGGTTCATGCTTCCCATTTATAGCCCATACCATAGGAGGTTTTTATATAGTCGTCACATCCGGCTTCCATCAGTTTCTTTTTCAGGTTTTTTATATGAGAATATACAAAATCATAATTATCCAGCATATCCGCCATATCGCCTGATAAATGTTCTGCCAACGCAGCTTTGGATATGGTCCTGTTTCTATTACCCAAGAGAAACAGCAAAAGGTCAAATTCTCTTTTGGTCAATTGCACAAGGCGGTTCTTTACGCTGGCTGTTTTTGCCAGCAAATCAACATGCAATTCATTTACCTGAATGCTATTGGAACTTCCAAAATGCTTTCTTCTGATAATGGAATATATTCTTGCTCCCAGTTCGGACAGGTGAAAAGGTTTGGGCAGATAATCATCAGCCCCCAGCTTTAAGCCAGTTATTTTATCTTCGATAGCATCCTTTGCAGAAATAATAATAACCCCATCCTGCTTCTTTTCCTTTCTTAGCACCTCCAGTATTTTTAACCCGTCCCCATCCGGCAACATCAGATCAAGAAGAATGCAGTCATAGTCATAAATGCCCGTTTTGGATATGGCATCATGATATGTTGACGCAAATTCACAAACATAGTTTTCGCTCTTTAGGTAGGCGGCTATGTTTTCGGAAAGCTCTTTTTCATCTTCAATGATCAATATCTTCATGTTGCAATTTAATTATCCAATGTTGTAGAATTTCTGTATGAAGCAGCAATTACCTTGAATCTTCCATTTCAATTAATGCCATCTTCGTTATTTTCTGTTGTAAATCCTGTATATCCTTGTCAATTAGATTCTCGGCTTTATTTTTCTGTTGTATAGTATGCGCAATAATCCCCTGAATGCTTTCCAGTAATTCCACAAAACGATTATTCAAGTCGTAATTAAACTTCCTGAATGACTCCTGAATTTTGTAAGTAAGATCGTAAGCAATGGAGGCGCTGTTGTGTACAATGAGGTTGCTGTAGTGTTCCCTTAATTTATGAAGCAACCCTTTCCTCCTGAAAGACGCAGGAAGCAGGCGATATAAAATAAAGCCCTCCGAATGAATAGCTCCCATACCGCTATCCAGCGTCAGGTAAAAGGTTGTGTACACATCCAGATCGAAACGGGCTGCAATCATATCAAAGCTGATACCAAGCAGTGAATGAAGGTGCGTTGCCAGCTCGTTGAGGAAGGTTTGTGACCGGGAACTGTATTGCTGTAAAAGGGTTCTGAATTGTTCTTTCGTCTGTTGTTCCAGTTCCTTTTTGATGCTTTCAAAGCGGGAAATAAGCAGGCGGTCAAGTTCTTGTTGCGTCCCAGACAAAGCATCTGGTCTTAAAATGTCGTCCAAACTATCCAGCTTTTGAAAAATGTCATTTTTGATAAGCGCCGATTCCTTGCTGATAACTGCGTTTACCTGGCTTTGCAATAGATTTACCTTGCCCTTAATAATGCTTTCAAACTCATGCTGCTGATCCTGCATCAAAGCAATGGAAGTGTCCAGCCTTTCCTGCTTTTCTTTTAATTCATGTAAGGGCATGAGCAAAGAATCCGATTGCAGCTTCATCTGCATCAATAATTGCTGATGCAGCAAGCGATACCTTCTTAACATGGCTTTCTGAAGCAGTTCCGGCTTTTCGTGCGTCGCAATGGATTGAATTTTCTCGATAAGCCTGTTGATGCCGTTCTCTTCATTTTCCTGTTCATGTTCCCTTGCTGATACCGAAATGAAATTAATCTGCTCAGCCGGAAGACCCATTATTGCAGCTATCGTTTGAGTGTTGTGTTGTACGAGCTTTTTAAAATCGCTCTCGCTTAACAAGTCTTTTTTGTTCATTACGAACACGATTTTGGGTACTGTTTTTCTGAGTTCTTTCAGAAAGTCTGTATCCATTCTGGAAATGGGCATGTCTGCGCTTAACAGGAATAATGCCGCATCAATTTTAGGAATGAACTGCAAGGTAGTAGCCGTATTATGTTCAAAGCTGGAACCAATGCCCGGTGTGTCCACCAATGAAACAACTTTTAAAATAGGCGCACTGTCAAAAATGGAAACCACCTGTACCTGTTTCTCATTGGCAGGGTTTTCATCCTCATTTACATACCGGCTTATTTCATTGGTTTTTCTTTCCTCAACCCTTCCGTCTTTGAAGCAGATAAGAGCATAGTTCCTTTCACTGCTGTATTCAAATAGCGTGACAATGGCAGTAACCGGCGTAACGGCGACTGGGGCTAACTGCTTGCCGAGAACCGCATTGATCACCGATGATTTGCCTCTTTTAAAAAGACCTACCACAACCAGGTATAGCTTTTCCTGTTCCAGTTTTAATTCCAGTTCATCCAGTTCACGGAAAAAATCAGCTCTGGCAACAGTAGCAGCCAGATCACGAAGTATTTTTATATGGTCAGTAAGTTTGTTCATTAAAAGCTTTATTGTGCCATCCTGCGTCCATTTAGAAAGTGTAATAACCGCTTAGGTTTCAGTAAAAGTCAGCTTTCCGACAGTACCTACCTTTCAAACAGTCATTTATCCTGTTACAAAATTACCAAATATGGCTTCCATACGCTATTTCGAGGTGACAATTGAGCGGATAAAATGCTGGAAATCATATTAAAAATATACCTTTGTGCCAAAATATTCTTGAAGCGTTTCAAGCTTTGAGTCCCGCACTGGAACTTAGGAAATTTCAAACGGCAATGGGACATAAGTGGAGAACGCTCATGCTACGGCGTGGGCGCACTTATCGTTGCCAGGTTTCCTAAGACCTCAGTGCGGTGAGTTGTTGCCTGCGCTATTTTTTTGCCAGGCTGCAAGTAGAAGGTAAACTATTAAAAAAATGTAGTATGACTTCAGCCGACAACTATCCTGGCTTTGAGTATCCTGCCTCGCAATTATCCAAGTTTCTTGCTGCAAGCGACTTTTTCACCATTATGCTTAATAACGGTGATATAGTTCATTTTACCCCAAAAGATATGACTGCTTTTTTGAAGTGGCTATCAGACAATAAAATTCAAAACATAAGAACAGAAGAGGGCTGGGTACTTAGCAGCAAAAAATAAGATACTTATTCTTGTTGCCCAGTGACAGATACGACTTTCTCACGCATAGAATTAACCACCTTACTTATGAAAAATGATCTCAATTCAAAGCCAGATACCCGCCTGATTATATCGGTTCTTATCATTATCGCAATATTCGCTGCGGGCAGTTTTCTTTTTGCTTACAATAAGCAGAAAAACGCGGATATGTACATTGTGCCTAACGATTTCAAAGGTAAAGCATCGGTGTACTTTAACCAGCCTACGGGTACACCTGAAAAAGTGGATGGCGAAAAACGAATATTTGAAATTCCGGCTTCGGGAACACTATATACACAAAGTCCCTATAAAGATAAATGGAACAGTTATTATCAGGCAACACCCGATGGAAAACTTGAACAATTGATAGACGGAAATTCCCGTACAGGAAACGGAGGGTTTCCTTATAAGGATTTGTGTAATTCCTGGATAGAAAATGCAGATTTCATCCATTCAGATACCAATGGACAAAAAGTACATATTGCCGTCTTTATCGTCGGAAGAAAATAAGCTGAAACAGCTTTTTTCCTATAGAAAAGATATAGCCACCTGAAAAAATGATTTTATTTTCAAGTGGCTACAATGTCAGTTGGCTCGTTACTTCGTACTAAGCGACTTTAGTTTCTCACTAAGTTCCGTCAACCCGGCTTTGGTAAGATAATCATCGGCAATTACGTGTAATTCTTGTAACGCCTCCTGCGGAATACTTTCCAGTAAGGCAGACGGTTTATCGTCGTCTTTAGCCGTTAACCCACGTTTGAGGACACTGTGTAATAACAATACGTTTTTGCGGGAGATCCTCATGTCAATCTTCACTGTTTCATTCATGCCAGGGATACTGAGAATAGTATCGTACACTTTGGCTACATCACTTGTCGTTAGCATAATCACACGGTTTTAATTTAAACAATACTCACTGCACAAAAGTAAATAACACCCCCTTCTGCATCCTCATCAAAATATGATGAGGATAGGTTAATCCCATATCGCCTGTTTAACTTCGCATCGAAGAACTGAATGTGAATTTGAAAATGTGTGGTTATGGATTTCAGGAACAATCGGCTTACGGTCAGTGAAGCCAAAGAAATGGATATGGTTCGTTTCCTGTCAGATTTAGGACATGAGCCTTCAAAGATCAGGAATAATGACTATTGGTATCTATCCCCTTTACGGGATGAAAAAACGCCGTCTTTCAAGGTCAACCGGAAGCTGAACCGTTGGTATGATCATGGTCTCGGCAAGGGTGGTAATCTGGTTGATTTCGCTATCCTTTATCACGGGTGTACCGTTGCAGAATTACTTCAAAATTTAAGCGGTAATTTTTCCCTTCAAAAGCCCGTTAACCGGCAACCTTTACAAGAATCTGAACCGGAAAACAGGATTAAGATTTTAGGCGACTTCGTGCTTTCCTCTTATGCCTTACTGCGATATTTAGAGCAGCGGCGCATACCCATTGACATTGCTGATCGGTATTGCCGTGAAGTTCGCTATGAACTTAATGAAAAAGTGTATTACGGCATAGGTTTCAAAAACGATTTAGGAGGCTTTGAAATTCGCAATCCTTACTTCAAAGCCAGCAGCTCGCCAAAGGGTATTACTACCTTCGACAATAGTGCCAACGAGGTAGTCGTTTTTGAGGGTTTTACTGACTTCCTTTCCTTCAGGGCTGTCCATAAACATGAACCCGAAGACCGCTTTGATTTTGTAGTGCTGAACT
This sequence comes from Parafilimonas sp., assembly GCF_051953455.1. Classification (NCBI taxonomy): domain Bacteria; kingdom Pseudomonadati; phylum Bacteroidota; class Chitinophagia; order Chitinophagales; family Chitinophagaceae; genus Parafilimonas; species Parafilimonas sp. The sequence goes on from NZ_JBQCIT010000051.1 coordinate 120,478, forward strand.
CTGTTTCCTTCTTTGAGACAGCACGCCTTTTTATGGAAAAGCACAATACCATCAGCCTGTACTTAGATAGAGATACAACCGGACAAAATTGCAGCCGTTACGCACTTTCCCTAAGCAGTAAATACAAAGACGAAAGCAGTCTTTACCAAAACCATAAGGACTTTAACGACTGGGTGGTAAATATTGGTAAGCCGCAGAAGAAAAATCATAAGCAAAAACTGAGGTAGATAATACAGGAGCTGTAAGAACCTCTTTAGCCTATTTAAGTGCTTTAGTTTCTTACTACACTCTTATGCCCTTTAAAAATGGTTTAAAGAGTTCCAAAGGCTGAGAGATTGCAACTTTTCAGCAATCGGCAAGATGAACGGTTGTTAAACAACCGGATCTTGCCTGCCCTTCACTCGGAACTCGTGGGCAGGGAGCTGAAAAGTGAAAATGAGTTTGAAAACGTGAAAATGATTAGTGATGGAAGGACAACATTCAAACAGAACACGCATTATCGGGCTGCGTTTGACACCTGATGAATATGCAAAAATTGAAAAGAAATGGAAGGCTTCTACCTGTCGTAAGCTAAGCGATTATGTACGACACAGCCTGTTCGATAAGCCCGTTGTAACGACCTACCGCAACAGCTCCCAGGATGACTTAATGACAGAGCTTACCCGCCTGCGCAGCGAGCTTAACGCCGTTGGAAACAACTTCAATCAGGCAGTTAAAAAGCTGCATACGCTTAGCCAGATCGCTGAATTTAGAAGCTGGTTAATAGCCTATGAAGTGGAGAAAAAAATCCTTAGCAATAAGGTGGATGAAGTCAGGAATAACATCAAAAAAATGCTGGAAATATGGTTGCAGTGATCAAAGCCGGTCATTCCATGCACCGTATTTTCAACTACAATGAAAACAAGGTTAAAGAAGGCGTAGCGGAGTGTATCGGGGCAGAAAATTTTCCCTTGAATGCGGATGAAATGAGCCTGAAAATAAAGTTGGGCTACCTGCTGAAACGGACGGAATTGAATGAGAATGTCAAACGAAACAGCGTACATATTTCACTCAATTTTGATCCTTCCGAAACACATTTAAGCAAGGAAAAGCTGATGGAAATTACCAAAGTCTATATGCAACAATTAGGCTTTGGAGAGCAACCCTATCTCGTTTATCAGCATCACGACGCTGGTCACCCGCATATCCATATAGTCACTACTAATATCCAGCCTGATGGCAAGCGTATTGACCTGCATCACCTGGGTATCCGCAAGTCGGAACCGGCGAGAAAAGAGATTGAACAAATGTTTGGTCTTGTGGCTGCCGATGCACATGCAAGAAAGGAAATATTCAGGCTAAAACCTGTTGAAGTAAAGAAGGTGCAATACGGACGCACAGAAACCAGGAGAGCTATCACCAATGTTCTTGATGCGGTACTGGATAAGTATAATTATGCCAGCCTGCCGGAACTGAATGCGGTACTGAAACAGTACAATGTAATGGCTGATCGGGGTAGTGAGCATTCAAAAACATTTCAAAGCGGTGGATTGGTTTACCGCATACTGGACGAAGACGGGAAACCCATAGGTGTACCTATAAAAGCCAGTAGCTTTTATAATAAACCCACCTTAAAATTCCTGGAAGGAAAATACGGTCTGAATGATACCAAACGACAGCCTTTTAAAGCCCGTGTCAAAAACGAGATAGACAAATTATTTATCGGCAAAACACCTACACTGGATGAACTGGTAAAACAACTTGAGAGAAAAGGCATACACATAGCCCTGCGGCAGAATGAAGCCGGGTTAATATACGGGCTAACCTATGTGGATCATCAAACCAGATGTGTTTTCAACGGGAGTGCATTAGGCAAACAATACAGCGCCAAAGCCATACAGGACAGGTGTGGCTATAAAGCATCCGTGAAGCCTGATTTACAGATACAGCAAAATCAAAAAGTAGTGCAAACTACGCTGCCAGCACAAGCCAGTAAGCCAGACCTCACAACAGTTCCGAAAGACATCAATACACCTCTTCCCTCAATATCCGCAGGCAATCTTCTGGACGCACTTATACAACCGGAACAGGCTGCCGACTATCTGCCGGCGCAGCTTAAAAAGAAAGGCAGGAAAAAGAAGAAAAGAAAAAACATTTCCAATAACCAATAAAAATATAAAACAATGGCTGTACAGACAGGTGAGAACGAACAAGCGCTGAGGAAAATTCTGGACATGACCAGGCTGATCAGCATCGTTATTTTAGTGATACACTTCTATTATTATTGTTATGCTGCATTCCAGGAATGGGGATTAAGCAGCCCTTTCAGCGACCGCATTTTAGGTAATATTTACCGCACAGGCATATTCAGTAATTTTATTAAAAGCAAGCTGATTGCTTTAGGCTTCCTTGCTATTTCCTTACTCGGAGCGAAAGGCAGGAAGGATGAAAAATTGAGTTACAAAGCAGCTTTTGCCTACCTTATTACCGGGCTGTTGCTCTATTTTGCAAGCTATCTTTCCCTGATGCTCCGCCTGCTTGTGCAGGAGAAGACAATTATCTACATCAGCATCACTGCAATTGGCTTTTTACTGGTGCTTTCGGGAGGCACTTTGCTTTCCCGGATTATTAAAAGCAAGTTCAATAACAAGGATATTTTCAATAAGGAAAACGAAACTTTTCCGCAGGAAGAACGCTTTCTGGAGAACGAGTTTTCCATTAACCTTCCGGCTCGCTACCGTTTAAAAAATAAGGTACGCAAAAGCTGGATAAATATCATCAACCCATTCAGGGCAATCATGGTATTGGGCACACCCGGAGCAGGTAAATCTTACTTCGTCATCAGACACGTCATCACACAACATATCCGCAAAGGGTTTACGATGTTCGTGTACGACTTCAAATTCGATGACCTTACAAGGATCACTTATAATTGCTGGCTTAAAAACAAGCATCGGTATCCGAAACCTCCTAAGTTTTATGTCATCAATTTTGATGATTTAACAAGAAGCCATAGGTGCAATCCTTTAGAGCCATCGGCTATGACCGACATAACCGATGCTGCGGAATCAGCACGTACCATTTTGATGGGATTAAACAGGGAGTGGATAAAACGCCAGGGCGATTTTTTTGTGGAATCCCCAATTAACTTCCTGACTGCTGTAATCTGGTATCTGAAGAAATACAAAGACGGGGAATTTTGCACTTTGCCCCACGTCATAGAGCTGATGCAGGCTGACTATGATAGCCTGTTTACGCTGTTCAGAACAGAAGCTGCCAAAGAGTGCGAGGTATTAATTAATCCCTTTCTGAATGCTTATTTGAATGATGTAATGGAGCAGCTTGAAGGACAGATTGCTTCTGCAAAAGTGGCTATGGCAAGGCTTTCTTCCCCTCAATTATACTACGTTTTATCCGGCAACGATTTTAACCTCGATGTGAATAATCCAGACGATCCTAAGATTGTCTGCATGGGTAATAATCCGCAAAAGATACAAATCTATGGAGCGGTGTTATCCCTGTATGTAACACGCCTCGTTAAGCAAGTCAATAAAAAAGGAAAACTGAAAAGTAGCTTGGTATTTGATGAGTTCCCGACCATTTATTTGAACAACATGGATAGTCTTATTGCTACCGCACGAAGTAATAGGGTTTCTACCTGCTTAGGGGTGCAGGATTTCAGCCAGCTTCGTAAGGATTACGGACGTGAGCAGGCAGATGTAATTATGAATATCACCGGTAATATCGTAGCCGGACAAGTTACAGGTGATACCGCTAAACAACTTTCCGAACGTTTCGGGAAAATTATGCAGGACAGGGAAAGCTATTCCATTAATAGCGGCGATACATCTATCAGCCGTTCAAAGCAACTGGAAACAGCGATACCGCCTTCTAAAATTTCAGGGCTGAGTTCCGGTGAGTTCGTAGGCATGGTAGCAGACGACCCGGATAATAAAATAGACTTAAAAACCTTTCATTGCGAGATTATCAATGACCATGAAGCACTGAAAAGAGAAGAAGAAAGCTATAAGAACATCGAGGTTATCCGCAAGCTGGATAACGGCATGGTGCAACGGAATTATTTACAGATCAAACAGGACATACAAGACATTATTCAGTCAGAAATGGAAAGGCTGCTTAATGATCCAGGGTTAAGCCATCTGGTCATAAAGAAGGCATGAATATCATTTCTGTAAACCTTAAAGAGTGAACAGAGTAAAAATTTATTGTTTCTTTTCTAATGTAACGACCGTTACATTATATTTGCAACATGAGTAAAGATAATAGTTGGTTACTGTTGACTTATAAAGTTCCGCCGGAGCCTTCAAAAAACAGGATTGCCTTATGGCGGAAATTAAAGTCATTGGGTGCGGTATATATGCAGAACAGCATTTGCCTGTTGCCTAACACTGCCGAGCATATCAAACAACTAAAGCTGATAGAAAATGATATTGCTAAAATAGATGGTGAAAGTGTATTGCTGGAAACGGTTGCACTTGACAAAGCCCAGGAACAAAAGGTGGTGAGTCGCTTTAAAGCCGACAGGGACGAAGAGTACAAAGAGTTCTTAGGGAAGTGCAATGATTTTGAAGCGGAGATAAAAAAAGAAACGAAAGCCAAACACTTTACCTACGCAGAGCTGGAAGAAAACGATGTTGATTTAAAGAAGCTGGAAACCTGGCTTGACAAGATTAAGAAGTTAGATTTCTATGGAGCAACACTTGCCGCAACAGCAATAGAAAATTTTAAAAAGTGCCAAAGTATGCTCGATGAGTATGCACAAAAAGTATATGATGCCCATGATGAAAATCACTAACAATGTCGAATAATATTAAAAGAGCATCGTGGCAATTCATCCTCCTGTTTGGTATCATCAGCATGTTTGGCGATATTACCTATGAGGGCGGCAGAAGTATTGCTTCACCGTATCTTGCCATATTGGGCGCAAGTGCGGCAGTAGTCGGACTGGTGAGTGGTTTGGGTGAATTTGTAGGCTATGCGTTTCGCCTGTTATCAGGCTATGTAGCTGCCAAAACTAAATCCTATTGGACAATCACGTTTATCGGGTATGGTTTGCTTGTATCCATACCATTGCTGGCACTTGCAAACAACTGGCAGTTGGCAGCTTTTTTTGTTGTTATAGAACGGTTTGGGAAAGCCGTCAGATCTCCGGCAAAAGACACCATGTTATCCTTTGCCACATCGAATACTGGCAGGGGATTTGGATTTGCAGTGCATGAGTTTATAGACCAGATCGGCGGCATTATCGGACCATTACTTTTTTCAGCAGTTTTCTTTTTACACGGCACATACAAGCAGGGGTTTACGCTTTTATGGATACCTGCAATACTTACGCTTGTCTTTCTGTTCACTGCCAGGGTTAAAGTACCTGATCCCGAAGCGCTGGAAAAATACCATATCGAAGAACAAAATACATCTTCACCTGCTAAAAAGCTATCGGCAAAGTTTTGGTGGTATATGTTGTTTTCCTTTTTAAGCGTATTGGGATTTGCCAATTTTCAGCTTATTGCTTATCATCTGAAGATTAATACCATAACCACCGATACACAAATTCCTTTTTTCTATGCCATTGCTATGGGTGTTGATGCGGTAGCTGCATTGCTGGTAGGTAAGATATATGATAAAAGCGGGCTAAAAGTGCTAATTCTACTTCCACTCTTATCTGTTCCTATTGCGTTCCTCACGTTCACATACTCTTTCAATTTAGTATTAACCGGCATTGTGTTGTGGGGTATTGTAATGGCTATTCATGAAACTATAATGAGAGCTGCCATTGCCGACATGGTAGCAAGGAGCAACCGGGCATTTGCGTATGGCATTTTTAATACGGCTTATGGCTTAGCCTGGTTCCTGGGGAGTGCCACTATTGGTTTCCTTTATGAAATAAGCATTGAAAGCATTTTATGGTTTATTTCCTGCATTCAGGTTTTGTCGGTGCTGTCATATTTATTCCTCAATAAACAACTCAAAAAAACCGCAGTATGAAAGTATTAAGTTGGAATACGCTTTTCGCCGGTATTGATACAGGCAGCACAAAAAGAAGGGAGCTTCAGATAGAAGCTATCAACGCTCTGAAGCCAGATATTTTTCTGATGCAGGAAGCTAAAGGGTTTGAGTTGAACGGTCAAAAGCTACTTTTTGAAACAGAAGATGTACTAAACATGCGTGGGTTTCTTGGAAGGGCTATCCATACAGGACAAAACACACTTATTTTTATTAACCCATCTTATAAAGCACATGCGTTTGATTACGACAATATCCATTTTCATCATGCGGCAACCTTCCTGACGGTTGTTGTCCCCGGCTTTTCTTTGCCTATTCATTTTGCAAGTGTTCATCTTAGTCCTGTAGGTGTAGAGATAAGGCGCCGTGAAGCAGCTTATCTGATGCAATTAGCAGATCCTGCCAAACTCTCCCTGATCACCGGTGATTTTAATTCTTTATCACCACATGATAATGAACCGGAAAACTGGGAAACGCTTAGTCCGCATTATCGCTCCAGATATTTTGAAGGATTTGAAAAAAAGGCTGATCGCTCAGTGTTAGAAAAATTTGAAGCAGCAGGTTTTATTGATTGCGGACATCAGGCAAATGCAACAAATCAAAACACAGTTCCTACAAAATCTTATTTAAACGCTGAATTTGTTCCATTCCGATGTGATTACGCAATGGCAAGTGACATGCTGGCAAAAAAATTAAAAAGTTTCGATGTTATCAGGACAGACAAAACCGATATTGCCTCCGACCATTACCCGATTTTTATGGAATTTGATAGTAAAGGAGCTTAATGAAAATATAGGTCAATAAGATTTTATAGTTGTAGTCCGCAGTTATGAGCCGAAGCGTTTGTCTTCGGCTTTTGTTTTTAGGGCATGTCCCTTCGGGTCGGGTCATTCCAGGGTACGCTTCGCTTCCGTCCCTGACCGGTTCGTTCCTCACCGCCTTACATCCCCCTCATGCTTTATTGTATAAGCCGTTAACAAGGTTGCATTGGTTGAGATTGCCAACCAGCCTGCTATGGCATTTTCCAACGAAACGGGTAAAAAGGCAGCTAAGATAGTTACGCCTTCGTTGCTACGAGCGCATAATGCTGCGCTACGCTTGCACCCTTCGGGACTTATAGCTCTCCGCGCCTTCGGCTTCACTCTGTCGCTGCTTTCTTTTTTCCCGTTTTTTCTTTTGGAAAAATGCTTTTAAGGCAGGCGGGTGAAAAAAAAAGTAAACAAAATGGTTTCACAATTAAAATTAAAAATCATGAACATCATTGGCAGATTAACGAGGGACGCACAAATCAGCACCTTGCCGAGCGACAAACAGGTAGTAAACTTTTCCGTAGCGGTCAACGACAGCTACCGCAACAAACAGGGCGAGCGGGTGGAACACACCGAGTATTTCAACTGCGCTTACTGGATTTCAACAAATGTAGCTAAGGCACTCACCAAAGGAACATTGGTAGAACTCACAGGCAGGGTAAGCGCAAGAGCATGGGTTGGTGGCGATGGCGAGGCACACGCAGCACTCAATTTTCATACTTCACAAATCAAACTGTATGGAGGTGGCAAACGGACTGAAACCGTAGCAGGTGGTAACAGCAACAACTCCATAGCACCTGCTAACAATGGCAAAGACGATTTGCCTTTCTAATCATTCATTTTTCATTTTTCAACTTTTAAAAATTTTCAATCATGGCACATAATATCAATTATAACGAACGTACAGGCAAATACAGCTTCTTTAGCGTACAGCAAAAGGCATGGCACAACTTAGGGCAGATAGTAGAACAATATCCCACAAGTGCCGAAGCTATCAAATATGCAGGGCTTGACTTCGAGGTAGTCAAATCTCCCTTATATACACATGGTAAGGGTATAAGCATAGGTAATGACGGTGAAATAAAAGAAGGGGGCAACATCTTACTGCCCGACAATTTCGCCACCATGCGCACCGATACCAATCAGGTTTTTGGCGTAGTGGGCAGGGAATATCAGATAGTACAGAATGCAGACGCTTTCGCCTTTTTCGATGCTATTGTAGGTGGTGAAGATGGTATTCTATACGAAACAGCAGGAGCATTAGGCAACGGAGAACGCATATTTATTACTGCCAAACTCCCTGACTATATCCGTGTAGGTAATGGCGATGATGTTACAGAAAAGTACATCTTCCTTACAACCTCACACGATGGTACTGGAAGCATCACCGCAGCTTTTACACCTGTGCGCATTGTTTGTCAGAACACCCTTAATGCAGCATTAGGCAATATGTCAAATGTAGTACGCATACGCCATACATCAGGTGCAAAACAGCGTTTGGAAAATGCTCATAAGGTAATGGGACTGGCTAATCAGTTGAGCGTTCAACTGGAGGGCATATTCAACCAATGGACAAAGGTGCGTATCTGCGATGAAGAAGTGAAGAAATTAATACAACTGGCGCTTTGCCCTAATAAAGAAACATTGGACGCACTTAAAAAAGGTGCAGATGATGAACTGTCAACCGTATTCAAAAATACGGTGGAAGATGCCTTTGCTTATGCAATGATGGCAGATACACAGCAGATGAACACAACCAAAGGAACAGTATTCGGGGCATACAATGCGGTAACAGGGTATTATCAGAATGTACGCAATTACAAAGATGATGAAAGCAAGCTGCAATCCATTGTAATGGGTGGCACAGCACAGGCGAAAGCACAACGAGCATTTGAATTGTGTACTGCATTTGCGAAGGACGGAGCGGACACTTTCAGTATTAACTAATCAATAATAGGCGACTGCCTGCAAAGGTGGTCGCCTTTAAAAATCAGAATTATGAAGGCAAAATCAAAAGACGAAGCGAAAAGTCACGCTAAGGCACAAAGCCTTGATAAAGATTACAAGGATGTAGCGGTATATATTATTCATTGCAACCGAACAGAGTATTACTATGTAGATACCGATAGCTTAATACGAATGTGGGAGCAACTTATCGGCTACTATATCAATGGAGTTTTTACCGATGAAAAACAACACTCATAACATACATTAAAATACAAATCATGACACGTTCTAATCTTCATATCAAATTAAGCAACGGCAAATCTATTATATGTGTTGCTGACAGCAGCAGCGCACCTGAACAGGGATATATCGTTGAAGCACTCCTGCTACCCTTATTATCCCTTAATAATAGCGAACAGGAACTCAATTTACTTCGGGAGCATTGTACGATGAATGAAAGAAGGGTAAATGCAACTTACCGTTATACGATAAACCTTATCACAAAAGTGGTGAAGTTTTTTGAGGAGCATTACAATTATAGTCGGGACAGTTTCAAAATAGGAAAAGATATAACGCAACGATATGACGATTATTTAAAGACGATTGATAACAAGTAAAGTAGTACATAATGGAAACGCTCATTAGATTATTACATAGCACTCCTTATCCTATGCTGTTCTTTATAGGCTTAGGTATCAGGCTTATTGTCGGTATGCGACAATTTAACCGCAGGGGCTTAGGTGGGTTGCAGCATTTCAATAACTATTTCGTGGGATTGATTACACTTTCTATTGAATGGGTATTGAAGTGGGTGGCTTTAGCCCTGATGCTGTGGGGACTGTGGGGATGGCTTTTCAGATAAAACAGCAAAGTATTAAAACGATACGGGACTGTACAGAAATTCTTTAACACAAAAAAATTAAACAATGGAAACAACAAATTTTTTCAGCAATGTAGCAGCATTGAATATAACAGGCGACCTGCAACTGACTATACGGAAAGGAGCAGAAAACAACTGGATAGTATCGGTTATGCTCAATAATGAGCAATGCGGAGATGATGCAAGAAAATTGATACCGCCTCTCAATCTTAGAGGAAGTACCGAAGAACTGGATAACGGTTTTTTTGGACGGATAACTACACCTATGCAGATCGCTTCGGGTTTAATGGTGGACATGGAAGGCTTTATGAAGCAACTGGAAGAAGCCAAAAAACAATCTGCTATGGAAAAGGAAAAAGCAGACAAGGAGCGCAAAGAAAAAGAAGCCAAAGAAAAGAAGTACAAAGAAGCGATGCAAAAAGTAGATGAACTGGAGAAAGAGGGCAAACACAGGGACGCATGGATGAAAGTGCCTGACCCATCAGAATATCCCGAACAGGCAGAAGCTATCCGCAAACGAAAATCATCCTTAGCTGCAAAGTTTGCCCCCGACTTGTTTGGTAATACTGCAACACATGTTGCCAGTGAACACCCAGAAAAGGAAAGTGCATTTAAAGAGGAAGAAACGGATGAGGAGGAAATTCCTGATACAATAGAGGACGAAATAGAAGAAGAAAGCTAAACAAATCATTAATCTGTAAAACGAAATATCATGTTAGTAGCAAAGCAATTAGACAGGGTTTTCCTGCTCACAGAAAACGGAACGAATATAAGGCTAACAGACCCTGAACCGTCATGGAGCGTAGAAGCGGTGATGAATTTTTATGCCAATACTTATCCTATACTTACCACCGCCAAAATATCCGCACCAAGAATTGAAGATGATACCGTACAGTATCGTTTTGAAAGTGTAATGGGAACAAAAGGCTAATCCTAAAACGCAAAGCAATGGAATATGCAACACAATATTATATCGGGCATCATCCAAATGCCCAAGCAAGAAAAACAAAGAAAGCTGTACAGGCAGTTAAGCGAGTTCACAGCATGGATGCAACGAACAAAAGACGCACAAGAAATAAGCAAGGACAAACGGAAGTCAGTTCCAACACAAATGTTGCCAATGGTTTTCTAAAAACCACATTCCTGCCTAAACTGGAAGCGATGAAAACTGTACGACCTGCTAAGGAAGTGGAGAAAATAGAAACTGATTTTTATTACTCTTTATGTGGTATAGCCAGGCATTATAACGGCTTCGAGCCTATGGACACGAGAACTTTCGGCTATCCTTATAATATTGCCCTTTCTGTTTGGGAAGTGGAAAACCATTTAAAGCGACACGTTAAAAACTGGAACAGTTTGCGACTGGTACAGGACGACAAGGGAAAGACCTTTCTTATCAGCGAAGAACAATATGATACAGGAACAATGCTGTATTACATTCCAGTTATACCTCTATACAAAATGTTTAAAAACCGAAGCACAAAAAGAGCAGCCCGATTATTATTATCTGTATGCTCTTACCTGTATCACATAGCGGATATACCTTATTACAGACAGGAAGATGCTTATATCTATTGGCAGTATGAAATGATTTCTGACTGGATAGAGCAGGACGATGAAGCGGAATTAGACAGCCGTAAAGACGAATTAAAAGTTGCCCAATGGTGCGGTGATAAAATAGAACAGAAATTATTCAGCCGTAGAAACCTTGATGTATTTGCGGAACGAATAAAGGCATTCAGACCTAAGAATGACTTTGAGCAGGAATGTTTGAGAATTGCGAAAGAAGCCTTTACACTTTATACCGACTATCCTGCAACGGCTGTTTTCCAACATGCAAAATATGCAGAGGATGAAGAACAGGATAGCGAAGTAATTGCAATGAGAAAGTACATATCCTTTATTGCAAATGCAAAAGGATGGCTTTATGAAACACTTGCCGAGAGCGTGAACAATGAATTTAATGAATGTGGCTTAACAGAAGAACCCACCGTATTAAAAAGGTTTAATGGTACGTCTGTTACCAATTGCAATCTTGAATTTGAGAACAGGCTGTTCCCCCTCATAGGCGATGTGTGTTACCTGCTAACTAACAATTAAAAGCAAACAAGATGAAAGATGTAATGGAGCATATCGGTACACTGTATCATCCCAAAACAGCTTTAGTATTCTATGAAGCAAAAGGGACGAATGCGGAAGTCTATGTAGAGTATTTCGATATGGATAGAAATGGCAGTCCCATTAATGCACATCCCTTGACTACTAAGGAAGCTGTAGATTCCGCCCGATTGTTTCACCCCCATTCCGTTTTTTATTTTCACCCCTATTCCGGAGGAAGCTTTCACCCCTTTGTTAGGTGGGTCATTGGCGAAGAGTGGGAGCAGTTTATGCAGGTATAATCTTGTTTTCAGTTGTTCCGGCACAAATTGAGCCCTAAAAAAAACGTCATTCCGGCGCAAGCTTTCACCCCCCGCATGGGAACTAAAAGCTGTCGTTCCGGCGTATTGTTTCACCCCTAAGGTTAGTTGTAAATAGCTGGGTAGTGGCTTTTCATCTTCATTTGCGCTCTTAAAATCAAAGCGCAAAATGGGAGCAAAACCAAAAGCCATGGAAGAAATAAGATCGGTCATTCGGCTCTACAAAGACGGATTTTCCAATTATGCCATTAATGAACACACAGGTATTAGCCTTCCTACTATTCGAAAGTATTTAAACAGGCTAAAGGAAGCGGATGTAAGCCTGGAAGAACTCCTTACAATGAGTAGTGAGATGCTATCTGAGATCTGTTTTCCTGAGAAAAAGCCGATAGATATAGGTAACAGACTTCAAAACCTGCTCACACATTTTGAGTATGCAGAACGAGAGCTTGCAAAAACAGGTGTCACCAAACAACTACTCTGGATTGAATACAGGGAACAGCACCCGGATGGTTATAATTACTCGCAATACTGCTTTCACTTCTCTGAGTACATGAAACATAAAGAAGTGGTCATGCATCTGGAGCATAAAGCTGCAGAAGTGATCATGATCGATTTTGCAGGTAAACAACTTTCCTACACCGACCCTTAAACATGTGAGATTGTACACTGCCAGGTATTTGTTTCTGTAATTCACTACAGTGGTCTGACCTTCTGTT
>NZ_JBQCIT010000052.1:0-6749 GCF_051953455.1 Parafilimonas sp.
AGTACAATTATATTTTAAAGAATCAAGATGGTTCGGTTATGTACGATTGGGGCAATGATAAAAAACTCATGCCCGGTTTATTTAAATATGAAGAAGTATTAATTGCCGATTCGTGGAATTTTGCCGGTTATTACGATAATGCATTTTATACCGAACCTTTTCAAAATGTATTACTGAAAAACAATCATGCTGAAGTAAAAATTAAAGAGCCCAGGAAATTTACACACCAGTTCAGGATAAAAGCACCCTTATTAAAAAAGGGAGAAACCATTTGCCTCCTGGGCTCTGCCGCAGAAACAGGAAAGTGGACGGCAGAAACTCCTGTCTTGTTAAGCAGGAAAACAGGCGAAGATTTTCACAGTGTTTCACTTGATCTTACCAAAGTCGATTTCCCGCTTATATATAAATATGGCGTTTACGATACCATTAGTGAGAAATTCCTTCGTTATGAAGATGGCAAAAACCGGATACTCTTCCAGGCGCATGCGGCTGCTAAAAACAAAATAAGCATCGTTAACGACGGGTTTATTATTCTGCCCGATAATACCTGGAAAGGCGCCGGCGTTTCCATACCGGTATTTAGTTTAAGAAGCAAGAACAGTTGGGGCGTTGGTGAATTTGCTGATATAAAATTGTTGGTTGACTGGGCCAAAAAAACCGGCCTGCAGTTAATACAAATATTGCCGGTGAATGATACCAATGCAACCGGCACGTGGAGCGACTCTTACCCTTATGCCGCTATTTCAGCCTTTGCATTGCATCCTATGTATATTAACCCGGATGCGCTTGCCACTAAGAAAAATAAAAAATTATTAGATGCAGCTAAAGAAGAAAGACTGGCCCTTAATGAAAAAGATACCGTGGATTATGAAGGAGTAAACAATTTGAAATGGAAGCTGCTGAAAGAAATTTATGCGCTGCAGAAAAAAGAAACTTTTGCCTCGGCCGCTTTCAAAGCCTTTTATAAAAAGAACCAGCATTGGCTGGCTCCATATTCGGCCTTTTGCTATTACAGGGATTTGTATAATACCTCCGATTTTAATAACTGGCCGGCTCACAAAATCTTTGACGCAGATGAGGTAACCAAATTATTCGATAGTGCAAAAACGGCTGACGCGGTTTTACTGCATTGTTTCATACAATATCATTTGCATTTGCAACTGCAGGATGCAACGGCGTACGCACATGCAAAAGGTATAATCATTAAAGGCGATATTCCAATCGGCATTTACCGTTATGGCGCAGATGCCTGGCAGCACCCTGATTTGTTTAACATGCATTTACAATCCGGTGCACCGCCGGATGATTTTGCCGTAAAAGGACAGAATTGGGGTTTTCCTACTTACAACTGGCAGAAAATGGAAGCCGATCATTTTGCCTGGTGGCGCCAGCGTTTTGAACAGATGAGTTATTATTTTGATGCTTTCCGCATAGATCATATTCTTGGTTTCTTCCGCATCTGGAGCATTCCCATGCATGCGGTAGAGGGCATTATGGGACATTTTGAGCCATGCATACCTGTGCATGTGCACGAGTTTCATAAAAGAAATATTTGGTTTGATTATGTGCGTTATAGCAAACCTTATATTACCGATCAACTGCTGCATGATGAGGTAGGCGATGAAGCTGCACACTTCAAACAAACATACCTGAAAGCTAATGAGGACGGCACTTACAGCCTGCTCGACGAATATGCAACACAACGAAAGGTAGAGGAACACTTTACGGCATTTGAAACGGCCGAACCTGATATTTGGATAAAGCAAAAATTATTTGACCTTATTTCCAATGTTATTTTATTTGAAGCAGAAGGCACAAACGGGCAGCAGTTTCATTTTCGCTTTTCAATTGAGACAACCAAATCATTTCAATATCTCGACCAGCATACACAAAACCAGTTAAAGGAACTATACACTGATTATTTCTTTCGCCGGCAGGATGAATTCTGGAGAAAAGAAGCGCTTAAAAAACTGCCCGCTTTGAAGCGCTCAACCAATATGCTTATTTGTGGTGAAGACCTTGGCCTCGTGCCGGGTTCCGTTCCTGAAGTAATGAAGCAACTTGGTTTGCTCAGCCTTGAAATTCAACGCATGCCCAAGCAGATTGAGCGCGAATTTTTTCATCCGGATGATGCACCCTATTTAAGTGTTGTGACGCCATCCACACATGACATGAATACTATTCGTGGCTGGTGGGAGGAAGACCGCGCAAAAACGCAGCGTTTCTTTAATTACCAGCTTGGCCAGTGGGGCGATGCGCCTTATTTCTGTGAACCATGGATTAACCGTGCAGTTATAATTCAGCATTTATATTCACCGGCTATGTGGAGCATTTTCCAGTTGCAGGACATTCTCGGCATGAGCGAAGAACTACGCAGGCAGAATCCGAACGAAGAACGCATTAATGTACCGGCCATTCCAAAGTATTACTGGCGTTACCGCATGCATTTACTGCTTGAAGATTTATTAAATGCTGATATGTTTAATGCAGAATTGCATGGCAATATAGAAGCCTGCGACAGAACAGTTGAAGGAGCATGAACCTCTCTTCATTTGCGAAGAGAGGTTGATTAAGCTTATATCATTTCGCTTTGCAGCAAAGGATTTTTTATTTCACTGCGCATTTCATTATAATTTTTAGCAGCGGCAACAAATTCAACAAATAAAGGTGCTGGTTTTTCAACCGTGCTCTTTAATTCGGGATGGTATTGAACGCCGATAAAGAAAGGGTGATCTTTTACTTCCAGTATCTCAACAAGGTTTGTATCGGGGTTAATGCCACTTGCTATCATGCCGTTCTTTTCAAACTGGTCAAGGTATTTATTATTGAATTCATAACGGTGACGATGTCTTTCGCTTATTAATGTTTTATCATAAATGCGATGCGCCAATGTGCCCGGTTTTATTTCGCATGGATAAGCACCTAACCGCATGGTGCCGCCCAGCTTTTTAATTTTCTTTTGTTCTTCCATCATATCTATAACCGGGTCAGGTGTTTGCAGGTCCATTTCTGTTGAATGTGCTTTTTCAATACCCAGCACATTGCGGGCAAATTCAATGGCAGCCATTTGCATGCCTAAACAAATACCAAAGAAAGGGAGATTATTTTCACGGGCATATTGCACGGCAATAATCTTTCCTTCAATGCCACGCTTGCCAAAACCCGGCGCAACCAGTAAGCCATCAAGAGGTTCGAGCTTTTCTTTTACATTCTGTTTGTTTAAGCTTTCACTATGTACATCTATCACGTTTACTTTTACTTCATTCATAGCACCCGCATGTATAAAACTTTCCAGGATAGATTTATAAGCATCCTGCAGTTCCATATACTTGCCAATAAGTCCAATATTTACTTTACTCTTCGGGTATTTCAGCTTATCAAGAAAAGCTTTCCAGTTTTTAAGGTCTGCTTCGGGAACAAGTGTTGTATTTAATTTTTTTAAAGTAATTATATCAAGCTTTTCACGCAGCATGGTAAGCGGAACTTCGTAAATAGTGGAAGCATCCATTGCTTCAATAACGGCCTCCGGCTTTACATTGCAGAACAAAGCAATCTTTTTCTTTAAATCATTATTCAAAGGCTCTTCTGTTCTGCAAACAATAATATCAGGATGCACACCCGTTTCACTCAGCATCTTTACACTGTGCTGCGTTGGTTTTGTTTTTAATTCTTTG
The DNA here is from genome assembly GCF_051953455.1 of Parafilimonas sp. Lineage (NCBI taxonomy): Bacteria > Pseudomonadati > Bacteroidota > Chitinophagia > Chitinophagales > Chitinophagaceae > Parafilimonas > Parafilimonas sp. Next base: position 3,675 of record NZ_JBQCIT010000052.1, read on the forward strand.
GCTGCACGCAAATAAGGGATTAAAGTAAGATGAATAACGCACACATCACCTTCAGGCAATTCCCATTGCAACTGGCGCACCGCTTCTATAAACGGCAGGCTTTCAATATCACCAACCGTACCACCAATTTCAGTAATTACAATATCGTAATTGCCATCGTTGCCCAGCAATACCATGCGGCGTTTTATTTCATCCGTAATATGCGGAACCACCTGAACGGTCTTTCCTAAAAATTCACCGGCACGTTCTTTATCAATCACGGTCTGATAAATCCTGCCTGTAGTAACATTATTTGCCTGTGAAGTATAAATATTCAGGAAACGTTCGTAGTGGCCAAGATCAAGGTCAGTTTCGGCGCCATCTTCGGTTACATAACATTCACCATGCTCATAAGGATTTAATGTGCCGGGATCTATATTTATATAAGGGTCCAGTTTTTGAATGGTTACCCTAAAACCCCTTGCCTGCAATAGTTTTGCAAGCGACGCTGCAATAATGCCTTTACCTAAACTGCTTGTTACACCACCGGTAACAAAAATATATTTTGCCATAACTTAATTATTTATAGTTATAATAATTTAATGTTTGAGCGCTGTGCCCTGGTGTTTTATTTTGTTACCGGCAGCAGTAAATCTGCTAAACATGATTGCGTCGCATCATTTGTACTGCATATATGTTTATTCAACAAAAAAAGAAAACCCGCACAGCAAATACTGTGTTTGTTTTCATCAATCTTATTTTATGATTAGATTTCCGGTGACCGGAGAGAAGAAATTTCTCAGTGGTCATGCAAAGCTAAAATATATTTCTTGCGTTTAAAAATTTCAATGTGAAAACTGCAATGAAATTGGAAAATTTTTTATTCTTCTTATGAAATGGGCAAACATATTTTTTGCGCTTACCTTTGCAGCCCAAAATGATTCTTCACCATAAAAATTATATATGAAAGTTACTGTTGTAGGCGCAGGCGCCGTGGGTGCAACCTGTGCTGATAACATTGTGCGTAAAGAGATAGCGCATGAAGTTGTATTGCTTGACATTAAAGAAGGTCTTTCCGAAGGCAAAGCCCAGGATATGATGCAAACCGCCGCCCTGCTTGGTTTTGACACACGTATCAGCGGCAGCACCGGCGATTATGCTAAAACTGCAAACAGCGATATTGTCGTTATCACATCAGGCCTGCCCCGCAAACCAGGCATGACCCGCGAAGAACTTATTGGGACCAATGCTGGTATTGTAAAAGGCGTAGTTAACAGCATTTTAAAATATTCGCCTAATGCCATCATTATTATTATCAGCAATCCGATGGATACTATGACTTACCTCGCGCTTACATCAAGCGAATTGCCTAAAAACAGGATAATTGGTATGGGCGGTGCTCTGGATAGTGCAAGGTTCAGGTACCAGTTGAGCCAGCATCTCGGCTGCAGCCCGGCTGATTTGAACGCCATTGTTGTTGGTGGTCATGGCGACACTACCATGATTCCTTTAATAAGCAAAGCAACATGGAACAGCGTTCCGGTTACCAAATATTTAAGTGAAGATCAGCAAAAACAAGTCGTATCTGATACCATGGTTGGGGGCGCCACGCTTACCAAGCTCATCGGCACATCTGCATGGTATGCACCCGGTGCGGCAGGCGCAGCTTTAGTTGAAGCCATTGCCAGGGATGAGAAAAAATTATTTACCTGCTGCGTTTATTTAGATGGAGAATATGGCCAGAATGATATTTGTCTTGGCGTGCCTGTGGTTATTGGTAAAAACGGCTGGGAAAAGATTGTTGAAATTGATTTAAATGAAGAAGAGAAAGCAGCATTTAGCAAAAGTGCAGATGCTGTGAGAAATATGAATGATGTTTTGAAAACATTATAAAGCATTTTTTCAATCAGGAAAGAGTTCATGTTTTATAACATGAACTTTTTTATTTTAACCACTGTTTTATTACACGTCGTAGATATTTATAAACAAAAAAAGCCCCGCAAATGCGGAGCTTTATTATAATGTAAGGATACTTTTATACTCTAAAGTGAGAGAAAGCTTTGTTAGCTTCTGCCATACGGTGCGTATCTTCTTTCTTTTTGAAAGCAGCGCCTTCACCTTTGCTGGCAGCAATGATTTCGTTAGCCAGTTTATCAGCCATTGTTTTACCATTGCGGTCGCGGCTGTAACGGATAAGCCACTTCATGCTTAAAGAAATTTTACGGTCTGCGCGTACTTCCGTAGGTATTTGAAAAGTTGCACCACCAATTCTGCGGCTGCGCACTTCTACAGCGGGCGTTACATTCTGTAAAGCTCTTTTCCAAATTTCATAACCGTTTTCGCCGGTTATTTTGCTCACTTTATCAACTGCATCGTAGAATATAGTGATTGAAGTACTTTTCTTTCCCTGCCACATTAGGTTATTCACAAAACGTGTAACCAGTTTATCGTTAAAACGAGCGTCTGGCGCTAAGGGTAATTTTTTTGCTTGTGCTTTTCTCATCGCTTATAATGATGAATATTTAATTATTTTTTTGCTTTTTCTTTCTTGGTACCGTATTTAGAACGGCTCTGTTTGCGGTCTTTTACGCCAGCAGTATCAAGGCTGCCGCGTACAATATGATAACGTACACCCGGTAAATCTTTTACACGGCCACCGCGAATAAGCACGATTGAGTGCTCCTGCAGGTTATGGCCTTCACCCGGAATATAGGCGATTACCTCAATTTTATTGGTTAAACGCACCTTTGCTACTTTACGCAGGGCAGAGTTTGGTTTTTTGGGAGTTGTAGTATAAACCCTTGTACAAACGCCACGGCGCTGAGGGCAGGCATCCAAAGCCCTAGATTTGCTTTTTGCCCTGATTATTTCACGGCCATTTCTAACTAATTGTTGTATTGTAGGCATTCTTAACCTTAATTTTTTGGGACGGCAAAGGTAATTGCAACAGCATTTAATTCCAAATAAATTGATACCTCTTCCTAAATTATTGGGAAAAACAAATAAAAACCAACATTTTCTTTACACTTTAAACAGCCATTCGTGCTTATCCGGAGTTTTACCAAGCCGGATTTGATCGAGCGCCTGCTTAACCTT